>CAZGAI010000023.1:0-16333 GCA_964523175.1 uncultured Victivallales bacterium
GCAGTCTCTTTTTCAACGGACAGGTTCCGGTTTACGTAAATTTCCTTTGCTATGCCCATGCCAATACTACGCCAGTTGATATCCTCACGTTTTAGAAAATCATAAAGAACATCTTTACCACCACCGAAGAAGCTGCTTACCAGGCTGCATTAAAAACTCCGGATAGAGGATTTATTAAGAAAAACCCATATCAATAAAGTAAAAACTATTTGCCGCAATGGATAGCCGGTTCTTTTCCCGGAAATTCCATAACGACTGAAGTAGTGCCAAAATCTCAAACGTTTCAATGATTCCTGAAGTTCATTGTCGACAAATACGTATTGTTGTGATAAAATGTTTGTTACGGGATTCAATTCTATATTTTTGATTTTTTTCATGATTAACCTTTTTTTGCACTTAATTTTGATGTAGATGAAAGCACATCAATAATATAGCACAAAATAAAGGTTAATATATTTACTATAAACTATTTATGATAGATTTCGGAACTCAGAAATGTGAGTATGTATACAATATTGGACTACGATGTGTTCATGTGTTCAGTGATGATGACTTGTACTCCAATCGGAGTGATTCTGTCAAAACTTCAGTTTTAAAATTGTTCTTTTCTTTAGTCTATTTGGACTGGGGATCTTACAAATATGCTCGGGGTTTATTGTTTATCAGTATAATTATTTATTATGGATTTCAGTAATAGTTTTGATAGGCTTTATTCTTTGAATATTCCAATTGGCAAATGGTGCGCATGTAAAACACTGTGCCATGCGGTTTTGCCAGAGCAAAACCCTCCAGTTGTGAATTCAAAATGGAGGGAAACGCTCTGTCGTTTCCATGCACTGCGCGTGTTTTGCAATTACCTCAGTATATTGATTTATAATATTAAATATTCTAATTTAATTAACAAATCCCTTTCAGATGTATATTTTCTAAATAATGTATAATTGGTGGTATTTTTTTGAAAAAACGATTTTTAATAATCTTAAGTCTGATGTTTTGCATGAATTAAATTTAAAGCATAATTTTTCTGAAAGAAATTATTTGAAAATGCGGGATCAGGTTAGAGATGATATTTATAAATATATGATAACTGAACGAGATGGGAATAAAATATTCTGCTACACTACAGATTTAAAGGATGGATTTGAGTTTTATCATGATGCTAATGACCTGCCGTTTGCTCTCTTGCTCCTTTATGGGACTTTATCGATGTCGATGAGCAGATATTCAGGAATACTGTTAAATTTGCGTTTTCTAAGGAGAATAGAGGATATTATGACGGAGTTTTCGGCGGGTTAGGATCAGATCATGCAAAAGGGCACTGGCCTCTTGGAGATTCTCAGTTGCTGGCTATAGCATTGGGTATGATGAAAAATGGAGATGAAAAAGGGAAACTACTATGGCATAACACAGTAGAAATGTTGCAATCGATAGTTATGAGTGATGGGCTATTCTCAGAATCAGTGTACCCGCAGACAGGTGAAGTTTATACAAGGTACTGGTTTGCCTGGCCCAGTGCTACTATTTCTTGGCTATATTTATTAAAAGAACAGAATAAAAGGTAAATTAATTATGAGCTCTCAGAAAAAATCTAGAAATGTATCGGATTATGTTAATCCTTTTATAGGTACTGATTCAACAAATAGTTTTTCTCATGGAAATATTTATCCGTCTATTAGTATGCCGTTTGGTATGACTGCCTGGACACCTCAGACCGGTGAAAAGCATGACGGATGGATTTATCAATATAAGAAGCAGTACATCAACGGATTTAAAGCGACTCATCAGCCAAGCCCCTGGATCAGTGATTATGGCGACTTTGCCTTAATGCCGGGTTTAATGAAGAATGATGATAAATGTTTACTTGATATACCTCAAAGACAAGTAGCTTTCAAACATGAAAAAGAGACTGCGTATCCTTATTATTATGGTATTTGCCTTGAAAATAATATAAATATTGAATTTACTCCAACAGAACGCTGTTGTTTTTGGCAAATTACTTATCCTTCATCTCCTGAAGATGACTTTGTTCCCTATCTTGTTATAGATAATTGGGGTTTAGGCGATATTGAATATGTATGTGACAATAAAATAGTAGGCACTGCGAAACATAGTACAGGACCTGTGCCTGATAATTTTGCATGTCATTTTGTTGTCGAAATAAATCAACTCTTTGATTTTAGGAAACAAGAAAATGGGATTGCTGTTTTAACTTTTCCCAACCCACCCCTTAATCCCCTCCCGGGAGGGGAAAAAAAGGGGTGGGGTCTTCAATTGAAAATAGGTACTTCGTTTATCAGCAGTACGCAGGCGATGATTAATTTGGATAGAGAAATTGGTGATAACAGTTTTGAGAAAATAAAAGAAAGAGGGAAAAATACCTGGAATAATATTTTATCAAAAATCCAGATTAAAGGTGCTGATGAACAGCAGATGCGGACATTTTATTCTGTTTTCTATAGGACAAAACTATTTCCCCGAATCTTCTATGAGTTTGATAAAGATGACAAAATGAAACACTACAGTCCATATAATGGAAAAGTTGTTGATGGACTTTTGTATACTGATAACGGTTTTTGGGATACCTATAGAACTGTCTATCCGTTGTTTTCCATTATATCACCGGAACTTGATGCAAATATTATTCAGGGTTGGATAAATGCATATACAGAGGGAGGTTGGTTTCCAAAATGGGCTAGCCCCGGATATCGTGAATGTATGATTGGAACTCCAATGGTGAATATTATCACGGATGCATTATACAAAGGAATTGATACTTTTGATGTTGAAAAAGCATATGCAGGCTGCCGTCGTGATACAGTTGATTCAAGCGGGGGATACAGTTGGGGAAGAAGAGAGCTTGATTCTTACATTAAACTTGGCTATTGCGCTATGGATGTTGTACAAGAATCTACATCTAGGACTCTTGAATATGCTTATAATGACTTCTGCATGGCTAGATTTGCTGAATATTTTGGAAAAAATGAAGATTCCAGAATATTTTCAGCAAGGGCCCTGAACTATAAAAAGATATTTGACTCTTCTGATAAATTTATGAAGGGGCGATATTCCGACTTGAGCTGGGAAAAAGAGTTTAGCCCGATAAAATGGGGTGGTCCTAAACCACCTGGAGGTCCGTGTACTGAAGGTAATTCATGGCAGTATACATTCGCTGTTCCGTATGATGTTGCTGGATTGATTGAATTATTGGGAGGAGATGAAGCGTTTATTGCCAAACTTGACGCTTTGCTTGAACCTGAAAATAATAAATTCGAAGTAGGGTATTACGCTAAAGTAATTCATGAAATGACAGAAATGGTGGCATGTGGGATGGGGCAGTATGAGCATAACAATCAGCCGGTACATCAGATGCTGTATATGTATAATTATGCAGGTGCACCATGGAAAGCAGCACCTCATATACGTAAAGTTGTAGATGAACTGTACGGTCCGGGAGCAGACGGTTTCTGTGGTGATGAAGACAATGGTGAAATGGCTTCCTGGTACATTCTCAGCGTATTGGGATTTTATCCTGTATGTCCTGGAAGTTCAGTTCCACGCTATGAAATAGGGACCCCAAGGTTTGATGAAGTTACAATAGATTTACCGAAAAATAAAACTTTATCCATTGTTGCCCATAATAATTCAAACAAAAATATTTATGTTCAATCTGTAAAAGTAAACGGAGAGAATATTGAACGTTCCTGGCTAAAGCATGAAGAAATTATTCAAGGTGGAATAATTGAGTTTGTAATGGGTGATCTCCCGAATAAAGAGTTTGGAAATAACCTACAAAATCGTCCTCCTTCTATGATCTAAAAAACCTTTAGGTAATAAATGGTTGCAAAAACAGAATTTTTTAAAAGAGATTTAATTCAAAAAACCTTATATTATTTTTGAATTTGCTGATGGGCAACATGTAGTTAACCCAAGTAATATTCAGGTAAAACAGCTCGAATCGCTCTGAATGTTGCCCGAAATGGAATTGTTCTCCTAAAAAATAAAGATAATATTCTTCCCCTGCTGAGAGATAAAATAAAAAAAATAGCGGTGGTTGGACCATTTATTCATTCGGGATTGATTGTGTATACTGAATTAGGATAGATGATTGTCTGCTTGTCAATTTCTGGGATTTGGCCGATAACTCTGATACTAGAATGGATGAGAGGCTTAAAATATGTAAGGCATTTGAATATAGGGAAAATTTTTCCAGGGAGCTAAAAGGCAATAAGTCTAACAAAATTAAATTGGAATTAAGAAAAATTGGCCGTTCTGCTAAAATTCATTGCTGATGTAATAGATAATGATGGTGTAATTACGGTATCTTTCGATATTGTTAATACTGGTGAACGCAGTGGAGCAGAAACAGCACAGCTATATATTACCGATTTGGAGTCTTTACTTCCAAGGCCGGTTAAAGAACTTAAAGGCTTTAAAAAACTCTATTTGGAGGCAGGAGAACGTAAAACTGTTATCATGGAAATTGCAATAAAATACCTACAGTTTTATAATCCGGACATCCATAAATGGATATATGAACCAGGAAGGTTTAAAGTATACATAGGTGCTCCTTCTAATGATATTAAATTATGTGCAGAATTTATAGGGGTATAATAACGTTAATGTAAGAGAATAGCCTTCAGGGTGCAGCAATAACTATCAAATATAGGAGAAAACATGAGAAAAATATCTATTGTGGTAAATATCTATATAAATACTACACCTGAACAGCAAAATACCTTTGATCATGCTACGGACTATAATAAATTCGATACAGATAATACTTTTATTCACTTTTATAATTCTGTAAACAGGTTAAATGTTCCGGACGGTTTTACATATGATCTGTATGTTTTTGCAATTGCTGCTAATCAGGACACTTCAAAAGATTCTGATATAAAACAGAAAATATCAAATATCATTAAAGATGCTGAATTTGATGTTTTTGTTATCACTAACAGTGATGTCTATGCATTGAAAAAAGATGGTAACACCTTTCTTTCAGTTGAAGGTTATTGCGAAATAAGAAATCTTGGCTTTATTTTTCCGTATCATAATAACTCAGACTTTGTTATTCAGTTTGACGATGATGAAATAGTGCGCGATAATTATCTTGTAAGAATGGTTGAACTTTATAATGCTAATCCTGATATTTATTCAATAAATGCTTTGTATGAAAAAGATAACAGCGTGATGGTTGATGAGAGTTCGGATATGAAATGCTGGAAGAAATGTGCAATGATGAATGAAGATTTTATCAGATTGTCTGAAGCTGCAGAACCGGTTGAGTCAATTTTTGGACTTGGCGGCAATATGACGTTCAGACGGGAATATTTTTCTCAAATATGTTACCCTGAAAAAGTCTCTAGAGGTGAGGATTTTGCACTGCTGCTAGCTGCTAGGCTAGTTTATGCCAATGGTAATGAAAAATGTGGAATTACCGCTGGAAACCAGATATTTAAAAGTTACTTCGTTTCAAATAAAGATATGACAATAATCCATAAACCGCCTGTAAATGAACCAAAAAAGCACAAGCTGAAGCTTGATTTTGTTAGATTTATTATGCAGAAAACTTTTTTAAAAGAGTATTTGCCGTTGGATGAGTTATATGGATTAAGCCGGTATATTTACAGCATGCTGTCAATAGATGACTATTTGGGGTTTGCTGAAAAAGTATACAAAGAAACCGCTGAAGTTGAACCTAATGCCTACCCGAAAAAATTTATAACTTCTGAACTTGCAGATATAAAAAGACTCCTCAAAGAATGTACTAAAAGGAATCTTTTCGAGGAGTATAGAAATTATCAGATGGAATATATAAAATCTTTGAAAAATAATAGCATTAATGTGAATAACTATCTGAAATGAAATTAATGACCACAATAGATTTATTTATTATTAATTTTTTTTAGAAAATAGGTGTGACCCCAATGGAAATTATAAGAAGAGATGTTAAAAATATAGATTGTTGGGAATCGGACGGGATTTTGAAACGTTATAAGTTTAATACGATACTTGAGGCTGTAAAAAATCATTATTGGGAAGCAAAAATGGTTTACAATGCAGCAGCATTCAGGCTTGATGATATAATATATATTATTTCAGAGCCTTTGGCCACGATCATCTTTCCAGATTAGGGCTTGCATGGACAAAGAATGGTGTTGACATCATTGGTAGACTTTCTTTTCCAATTATGGAACCTGTGTATGACTTTGAAATACCTTCAGAGGATAACAAAGCAATCCGGCCTAGAGAAAAAGGCGGTTGTGAAGATCCTAGAGCTACAATTATTGACGGGAAAATTTATTTGATTTACACAGCCTATAGCTGCTTATGTCAATCTTCTATTGCTTCAATAGATGCTGCTGATTTTAAGGAATTAATTAAAAGATCTGCTTTTGGAGAATATGAAACTGAAGAAGAAATAAGGAAAGAATGGAATGAAGCGTGGGTAAGACACGGTCTTATTTTTCCTGAAAATGTTGAAAAAGAGGTATTCAGTAGAAACGCATGTGTTTTTCCTGTAGAAATAGATGGTCAAGTAATAAGATATGCCTTAATTTACAGAATCCAGACTAGCCAGGCTATGATTGCCTATTCAGATACGCCAGTTGGCCCTTGGGTTGATCACGAGGTTCTGATAGTTCCAACAGAAGAGTGGGAAGGTGAAAGAATGGGGATATGTACGCCTCCAGTTAAAACTGACTCCGGACTATTTCATTGAAGCGGCCAGGATTGACGGAGCAGGTGAGGTATGGATATCTTTCAAGATAATGGCACCATTGAATAGATCCATAATGGCTATTATAGTAATAACTACATTTAATGGAATATGGGATAACTTTATATGGCCCTTAATTGTTTTCAGGATTATAATAAAATGCCCTTCAGTGTTTTAATAGCTACTTTCGCCAAGAGTTACGCGACCTATGTCGGACCGATTCTGGCAGGAACTGTTATTCAAAGCATTGCCAATGATGATAGTATTCCTGATATGTAGGAAATACGTATTTGAGGGCATTAATGTGTCTCTAAAATAGAGACTCTATGGTTGTTAAATTCCCACAAGAGAACGCTGATCTTCGATTAATCGAAGTTTTATCGGGAAAAAGCTGGTAATGTAGAGACTCATTGCATGCGTCTGACACAACGAAACGGCCTGCAATACGTTTGATACGCAAGCATTGTCTCTACACTCGAGCGGTTTGTGTAAACTAGTATAACTTGACATAAAATCCCTTTAGGTATCATATAGCTGGTGAAATTCTCAAATTAGCAACGCTATAAAAAATAAACAAATAAAGGTGTGTTCATGGAAAAACCTCATAGCAGTATTTTTAAGATGTGTCAGATTAATTGTGGTTTTTTTGGTGTTTTCTTCGCCTGGGGGCTTTTTTTTGCAAATATGAGCGCAGTCTTTACGTATGTTGGAGCTAAAGACAGTCAGATTGCTTTGTTCTGGTTTGCCGGCCCTTTGGCCGGAATGATAGTACAGCCTATTATAGGGGTTTGGAGCGACTGGACATGGAACAAATTAGGCAGACGTAAGCCTTTTATGATCTTTGGCAGCATTATAGCCTGTATCGGGCTTTTTGTAATGGTTTATGTAAATGATCTAGTTCTTGCTGTTTCCATATTTACAATTATGATGTTTGCAATAAACGCTCTGCAGGGACCCTACAAGGCGTTGCCTGCTGATATGTTTAACTCTAAACAGGTTAGCCTTGGCTATATAGTGCAGTATATCTTTGTTGCCGCAGGCTCTTCCATTGCTTATTTTACACCAGAGATATTATCAAATGTATTTAAGTTAAGTAATGTTAGTCATGGAGGAGATCTCCCTGATGTAATGAGAATTTCTTTTATCATAGGTGCTATTGTTTTTGCCGTATCCATGGCTATTACATGTGTATTTGTAAAGGAATATCCCCCTGAGGATATAAAGAAATTCAGAGAAGAAAAGAAGAAACAGGGCAGCCTTGTCATTAAATCTTTCAGTTCTTTTTCAATACTATTTAAGATGCCGAAGGTTATGCAGGAGGTTTCACTTGCTATGTTTTTTGCATGGCTGGGCATATTTTTAGTGTTTGTATATTTTGCCGATGCTGTAGCTATTAATATATATAAAGCCACGCCCGATACTGTGTTATATACAAAAGGCGTTGAATGGGCAGGATTCTGCTTTGGAATGTACTCAGTTTTTTCTCTTGTCTTTTCACTTATAATGCCGTCTATTAATAAAGTTATTTCTCAGAAAACACTGTTTGCGATTACTATGTTATGCGGAGGTATAAGTATGATTTGTATGCTTTTTGTATCAAGTCCTGGCATGTTAATTGTTATAATGGTTGGTGTTGGTATTATGTTTGCCGGTAATCAAAGTTTGCCTTATGCGATAATAGGTGAATCTGTAGATAAGGAGAGTATGGGACTTAACATGGGAATTTTTAATATATCTTTATGTGTTCCGCAATTGATGATTTCGCTTTTCTTTGGTTTTGCATTGAAATATATTTTAGGCGGCAACTGCATATATGCTTTGGTTGTTGGTGGAGTGTTTATGCTTATTTCTGTTGTATTTGCCTTTAAAATCCATTATGTAGATCCGGGAAAAGCCTGAAAGTAAATTTTTACCCTTGTCGAATACACGACAAGGATAAAAATCACCTCTCCCGGGAGGGGATTGAGGGGTGGGTTGCCCAACCTTCTTCAGTACCTAAAAATTCTAAAGTATCTGAATAACTTTTAGATACCTGTGTTGATGAAAAGACAGAAAAAAGGTGCAGGTTCTGCCCGAAAATTCAGAAAAATGCTCAACGAAGACGGCAAAAAGATAAATCCGGGGAAAATACATTATATCAAATTAGTATTTAGTCTCATCAACGGATTAACGATTTCACCGATTTACGGTTTTACGAAAAAGAGGGTGTTTTCTCCCAGACACTAGAGCCCATGGGGAAAGTCGCATAGGCCCAGTTATCAGTAATAAGTTAATAGTATTCAGTAAAGCTCTTTGTGATTTATCACTGTTTTTTGTAGAGAAGTATATAAAAAGACTAATCACTGATTACTTTTTACTGCTCACTTTTGTCTGAAAACCTTTTCAGACAAGCTCTAACTATGTTTCCCGAGATAATCAGCAACACCTTCAGCTGAAGGCTTCATTGCTTCTTCTCCGGAATGCCAGTTAGCTGGACATACTTCTCCATGTTCTTCGAAAAATTGAAGAGCATCTACCATACGGATTGCTTCATCAACATTTCTTCCTAGAGGTAGATCATTTACTAAAGAGTGACGTACTACACCTTCTTTATCTATTAAAAACAGTCCGCGAAGTGCAATCTGTTCTCCAAAGAGTACACCATAATCTCTGGAAATATTTTTTGTTAAATCTGAGACAAGAGGAAACTGGATATTACCAATTCCACCTTCCTTAGGCTCAGTATTTTTCCATGCAAAATGTGAAAATTGGGAATCTACAGAAACACCAATTACGGCTGTGTTTCGTTTTTCAAATTCAGCTAACTTCTTGTTAAACGCTATGATTTCAGAGGGACATACAAAAGTAAAATCTAAAGGATAGAAAAATAGAACTACATATTTATCCTTATATTCTGATAAAGAAAAATCTTCTTTTATTGTATTGTCCGGCATTACTGCCTGAGCAGTAAAATCAGGTGCTTGTTTTGTTACTAGGCTTGACATTTTAATACTCCTAAATTTAATTGTTTACACATTTATTTATAATGATTTTGATATACAATAAAATCGTTCTGTTAAAATAATTAACATTAAAAATTTACTCTGCTTTTTCGCAATTAATAGGAGAATTCATTAGAAATGTAATAGAAACATAATCTAAAGTTAACTGTATTTTACCTCTGTTCTCTATTTGAAAAAATGAGAAAAGTTTATAGATTTATTAATGTATAAAGATCTCTGTTTTTTTAAATAGATAAATCAACAAATCACTAAATAGCATGGCATGGTTTTATGAGAGAAGGTTTTTTAGACAGATTAATTCCCAAACTTGACAGCTTGGATTCAAGCAACATGCAGGCTTTTATTCTACACCTTGTTAAAGATAAAGGTTTTCTGGAAACTATTTTTAACACGATAAAAGAAGGTATTGTTGTAATTGACAGGAATTTGCAAATACAGTACACCAATAAAAGTGCTGCCGACATGCTTGGAATCCCTGATAATATTCACGAACAGAAAATTTCAAAATTTTTGAGAGGCATTGACTGGACACGTATTCTGCAGGAGGATGAGGAAGAGTGGTATAGAATATCCAGACAGGATGTTAGAGTCTCTTACCCAAGACGCAGAATTCTGAATTTTTATATTGTGCCTCATGAAGATGATCAGGAACTGGCCACTATTATTTTAAACGATATTACTGAAACCAAATTAAGCGCTCTAGAAAATTTTGAGTCAGAAAAAACTGAATTAATATCAATGCTTGCCGCTAGTGTTGCACATGAAATAGGAAATCCCTTAAACAGTTTAAATATTCATTTGCAGTTGCTGGAACGGCACAGTCGGGGAACTGATGAAAAACCTGCGGATGATGAAGCCCTTGACATGATAAATGTAGCCAAAGGGGAAGTCAAAAGACTGGATTTGATTATTACTCAGTTTCTTAGCGCGATTAGACCGACAAAACCAGATATGGAGAAACTTGATTTAAAAGAAATGGTTGATGCTACACTGAATTTTATGAAGAATGAAATAGAAGATCGTTCTATTTCAGTTCATAGTGAATGGCCTGAGGTAATTCCAGATATCTCAGGAGATTCAAATCAGTTGAAACAGGCTGTGTATAATTTAATTAAAAATGCATCGCAGGCTATGCCGGAGGGTGGACGCATAAATATAATATGCAATGTTGATGAAGATAATTTAAAACTGTCTATTTCAGATACTGGTTGCGGTATTTCAGCAAAAGATATGGGGAATATTTTTGAACCATATTTTACCCGCAAACAGACCGGGACAGGCCTTGGATTAATGATAGTGGAAAGAATAGTGCGGGAACATGGTGCAGAACTGGCAGTTGAAAGTGAGCCTGGAAAAGGGACTGTTTTTATAATAAATTTCCCTTTACATTCGCAAAGAGTAAGGCTGCTTCCATCTTCTGAATGATTTTTTACTCACACCCGCTCATTTCATTCGCTTAAGACAAAAATAGAGATAGAAAACTATGAAAACAGATAAGTCTAAAAAATCAATTTTGCTTGTAGAGGACGATCGCAATACGCGAAACGGAATAGCAAAACTGTTAAGATATAAATACGATATTACTACTGCGGAAGATGGTTTGCGGGGAATTAATATCTTAAAGAAAAACAATTTTGATTTGGTTGTTACGGATATTCAAATGCCGGGAGCCGACGGAATGGATATATTAAAAGAGACTTTGAAGAAGGAACCAAAACCACCCTGCATACTTATTACTGCTTACGGATCCATTGAAACTGCTGTTGAAGCAATTAAATCCGGTGCTTATGATTTTATATCTAAACCTGTAAATGTAGACAGGATGGAGCAGGTTTTTGCAAGAGCACTCGAATCCAAAGATTTGAAAGAGGAAAATCTTCGCCTGAAAAAACGTCTGAATGATAAGTACGGCCTGGAAAATATTATTGGTAAATCTTCAAAAATGCGCGATGTGTTTGACATGGTAAAACAGGTGTCTACAGCTAAATCAACTATACTTGTTACAGGAGAAAGCGGTACCGGTAAAGAACTCATTGCGCAGGCTGTTCATGTTTTAAGCGGCAGAAAAGGGGCGTTTGTCCCTGTACATTGTGCTGCATTGCCTGCTAATTTACTTGAATCTGAGTTGTTTGGTCATGAAAAAGGAGCATTTACAGGAGCATCAGAGAGAAGAGCAGGTCGTTTTGAATTGGCAAATAGAGGTACCATATTTCTCGATGAGATAGGGGAAATAGATAAAACAATACAGGTTAAGTTGTTAAGAATTCTTGAAACAAAAACATTTGAAAGGATAGGTGGCGCACAATCTATTACTACAGATACCAGGATAGTAACAGCCACTAACCGTAATCTCCCAGAAATGGTGAAAAACGGAGAGTTCCGGGAAGATCTTTTCTACCGTTTGGATGTTTTGAATATCGAACTGCCTCCCCTGAGGGATAGAATTGAAGATATTCCTCTGCTGGTTAATAGTTTTATTGATTTTTTTGCATCTGAAAATAATAAAACCGTTAGAGGTGTATCAGATGAAGTTCTAAATGTCTTCAGTTCTTATAATTGGCCGGGTAATATTCGTGAACTTAGAAATTGTATTGAGAGAATGGTTGTGTTGTGCCGTGAGGAAATTCTGCAGATTGGAAATATCCCCTATAATATAAGAGAAAAAATTTCACCCGATCTTGTTGAAAAAAATATTTCCTATAAAACTCTTAATATTGAAAGCAACGAGAAAAAACTCATTATTCATGCGCTTGATGAAACCGAGGGAAACAGGACGGCAGCTGCAGAAAAACTGGGCATAAGCAGGCGTACTCTACATAGAAAATTAAATGAATACGGCCTTAAATAATATATTTTAAATTCCAGACTAAAAAACACAATATTTAATACTCATTTATACTTTCGTCGGTAAAGATCTTAACTTTTAGCTTGCGATTTTAGCTTTAAGTGTACAGGAATTTGCTTTTTAACATGTTTATAAGCAACGATGTTAAGTAACGTAACAAAATAAAAAGACAAAAACAAGATTTATCTTGAATGCGGCAAAGCGAAGCGATAATACTCTACCGTTTACGGTATAAAGTTTTGAAAGAATTAGCCAATCTATTTTTTCAAAACTTTTCTCCAGTCTTCTTTAAAGAAAGACTTTTTATTTTTCAAAAGATTAAATTTAACTATGTACCAGAGAGCGGCTATGCCGTCTTTCCATGTAATTTTCTTACCTTCATCATATGTCCTTCCATTATATGAAATCGGCAGCTCATAAATCTTCAACACCCTGGCCTTTGCTATTTTCGTTGTTATTTCAACTTCAATACCGAAACGATTTGATTCAAGGTTAATGTTTTGAATCACCTCTCTCCGGAATGCTTTATAGCATGTTTCAATGTCTGTAAAATTTATATCAGTTAATAAGTTTGAAAAAAATGTTATAAATTTATTGCCAATCTGATGTCGAAAGTATAAAACCCTGCCTGCTCCTCCCTGGAATCTTGAGCCATAAACTACATCTGCTTTTCCGTTTAATAATGGCTTTAAGATCTCAGGATAATCACCCGGTGAATATTCTAAATCCGCATCCTGTATTATAACAAATGGTGCTGTGGCCAAGTCAAAACCTTTTCTTATGGCTGCGCCTTTGCCTGTGTTTTGAGATTGTTTTACAAACTTTATTTTCTTATGGCTTAAATAAGTTCCTATGATATTAGAAGTTTGGTCAATAGATCCATCATCAACAATAATGATTTCTGCTACCTCTTCCCGTAAAAGTAATTCATCCAAAACAATTGAAATTGTTTTTTCTTCATTATAAACGGGTATTACAACGCTGAGAACGTTTATAAAACTCATGAATATATTCCTAAATGTGATAATTCTAAACTATATTATCGAAAGTATAGCTTTTTAATATAAGTTTCAAGGGATCGTTTGTCTGTCGGTCTATGTTCGACAGTTTTAAATGGGGAGAAACTGGTAATGTAGAGACGTATGACATGCGTCTGACAATGCGTAATACCCGGGTTGCACGTTTGAGACGCAAGCCTTGTGTCTCTACAATCGGGCAACAGTGTGCAATCCAAGTGTAGTTTCAGGAGAGCGTAGCTCTTCCGGTTGAATCCGGCAGTTTAATCAGCTGAGAAACAAAAAAGATTATTAACCACGCAGCAGTATAGATAGTTAATGTTGGAGTACCTCTATAAATGCAATACCTCTTTTTAAAACTCTTCAAAATAGTCCTCGAAACGTCAGATAATTTGAAATTTAATTAGAAGTTCTCCTAAAAATGATATATAATGCACTATAGTTATAGAAGTAACTGGTAAATATTAACATAAAATAAGTTTTTCGGAGAACTTCTAATTATGGTTAAGTATAAAAAGCTTGGGAATACATATCACCTATATATAAACTCTGCAATGCAACTCCAGGATATACTTAAAATTCACCCTTCTCTGTGGATTGCTACAAGCGCACCGATAAATGCGTTTGATTTGGATATAATATTTTTGAACTATATTGATTGTTCAGAAAAGAACAGCAGACTAATTTACCGAGAAGTGCAGCTGGCTGTTAAGTGGTTGATTGAAGTTCTTAGCGATTATACAGGTATTGATGAGAAATCAGATCAGATTTCTCTTGACCGGATAAATAGAGAGCATCCTGACGGTGAAACTATTTTTTTTGAAGCAAAAAAAATCTTAGCCGGGATTGGTAATAATAAATTAGATGAAATATCTCTTGAGCAGATCAGGACTGTTAAGTCTGATGTGGGAAAATATCCGGTAAGTGAGAGTGGGGTGGCAACTGTAGAGGCCGCATCCACTGATGAGTTAAAATGTTATATGCAGCATATAATAGATGTTACCGGCGGAGAAGATCACACTAGTGGTGTGAAAGGGATTGGTATAGCAGTTCTTGAACAGTTTAACCAAAAGCTTATAGACTATATTGACTGGCGCGGTAGTTATGTTGATGCTTTGAAGAAAAAAAATAAAGACCTACTGCCCTGGGGAGAAGATACTGACTCTGTTTTTCAACAGTATATTAAATTTAAAAACAAAATTGACCAATATTTTATTCAGTGCAAAGTCCTTTCCTTTTCTAAACAGGTTTCGGATAATGTTTCTTTTTTGAGTGATACAGAATTTGATAAAATTAACTGGCATGAAATCACTGAGCTCGAAAAATTTCTTCTAAACGCACCGCTAGCCGGACCTAACGATAAAATGGTACTTGATTTGACAAAATCCAACCTTATTAATCCATTGTTTTTTGATGAATTGAAAATGTTTTTCACTCAGATATCCAGTTTCTTTGGGAAAGAAAAAATTGAGCAGCTTAGTACTGTTTTATGGGCAGAAATTAAGTCTTCACTCAGTAGCTATCAGACTTGGTTTGATGGAAACCCGGCACCGGCAATGAATAATATAGGCTTGTCTCTACTGAAAGACTATAAAGATAATTCTTATTATGACAGTGCTTTGAAAATTATAGAATCATGTAAAGAAACAGTATTTCAAATGGATAACATCCGACTGATAGAAAAGCTTATTCTCTTCCAGAAAAATATGCTTGTTTTTGTTAACAATTTTGTCAGCATGCCCTTTCTCTATGATATAAAAAATAGATCTTTATTTGAAAAAGGATCATTAATTATTGATGGCAGACAAATGAATTTCAGTGTTTTAGTTGAAAATAAACCTGCACATATGAAAATAGCTAAATCCAGCAGTATTTTTGTACTTTACGTGGAAATTACTCCTGCATCCCTTAAAAAATATATTGTTGTTGTTCCTGTAACAAGTTGTGGTAAAGGTAACCTGGGAATAGGAAAGAGAGGAGTTTTTATTGAAAATAGCGGAATAGTTTCAGATGCTATAGTAGTTGATATAATTGATAATCCCATAAGCCTTAGGGAAGCCCTGCTTTATCCATTCAAAAAAATAGGGGCAGTATTTTCTTCCAGATTCGGTGCTATTGGTAAAGAAGCCGATACATCTTTTTCTAAATCAGTTACTGATGTTTCCCAAGGGAAATCCATTACCTCGGTTAAAGCTCCGGCAAACAAATCTGCAGGGTTTAATCCGACATCTCTGCTAATGGGCGGTAGCATTGCAATTGCAGCATTAGGCTCTTCATTTGCTTATATTATGAGTAAGTTATCTTCAATATCTCCTTTAAAAATTCTTCTAACTGTTGTCGTCATTATTGGCTTATTTTTACTTTTTACACTAATAGGTACTTACTTTAAATTAAAACGCAGGGATTTGAGTCCTATACTTGAAGGGTCCGGCTGGTCTATTAACCCGAAATTAAAATTGACAAGAAGATTAGCCAGGATTTGTACACAAAAGCCTAAATGGCCCAAAGGTACGAGAAGAAAGCGGCTTTAGGATTCCAAAGAAGAGCATTTTTTACCAAAAATAGGATTATGATTCACCACGGAAATATATAATAGGCTATCGAATTATTAACCAGCTTCCGCTTAGCTAGAATTTTTCATGTTCATTATATTTCTGGTAATTCGATAAATTTTATGTTGCGGACAGGACAGTTATTATATGTCAGCAACAAGATGATTATCCCAGTATCTTAGCATTACAAATTACCAACA
>CAZGAI010000024.1:0-16081 GCA_964523175.1 uncultured Victivallales bacterium
CTGATTTGAATTACGACGAATAGGAACACTAAAAATATGTTTAACTCGAATAAGATATTACTATGGAGGTAAAGATGAAAAAGTTATACAGCGATAAAAGAAATAGTTCCGGTAACATTGAAAGCATTAAAACTTCATTGTCGGGTTCAGAGCTTCTTATTTCTCCCAAACTGAATAAGGGAACTGCATTTACTGCTGAAGAGCGGGAAAAGTTTGCTCTTTTAGGCAAACTTCCTTTGCATATTGAAACTATTGAAGAACAGGCTGACCGCCTGTACGCTCAATACATTCAGAAAGATACAAACCTACAGAAAAATATTTTTTTAAATGTTGTGCATGATACCAATGAAACTCTTTTTTACAATTTGGTTTCTAGACATCTTGTGGAAATGCTGCCGATTATATATACTCCCACAGTGGGGGAAGCAGTACAGAAATTCAGTCTGCAGTTAAGACGTCCCAGAGGACTTTTTATTTCCTATCCGGACCGCGACAGAATAGAAGAGATGCTAGAAGGTTACATTGAGGAGGAGGTTAATGTTATCGTTGCAACTGACGGAGAAGGTGTTTTAGGCATCGGAGATCAGGGTATTGGAGGAATGAATATTTCGATAGCCAAGCTAATGGTATATACTCTTTGTGCCGAAGTTCATCCGTTCCACACCCTTCCTATTCAGCTTGATGTTGGTACTAATAATCCTTTACTGATAAATGATCCGATGTATCTCGGCTGGAGGCATGAAAGAATCTCAGGGAAAGAGTATGATGATTTTATAGCAAAGTTTGTGGAGGCTGTTAAGAAAAAACTTCCCAAAACTTTTTTGCATTGGGAAGACTTTGGAAGAGATAATGCAAGAAAAGTTCTTGACTGCTACAGAGATGATATTAGTTCTTTTAATGATGATATTCAGGGGACAGGAGCAGTAGCGCTTGCCGCAGTTCTGTCCGCCATAAAATCATCCGGCCTTTCAATAGAAAATCATAAAATAGTAATATTCGGAGCTGGAACAGCCGGAGCCGGAATTGCCGATCAAGTATGTGATGCAATGGTCAGGCAGGGAATGTCAGTAGAAGAGGCTAGAAACAAATTTTATTTAATTGATCGTGATGGTTTACTTGTTGATGGTATGACAACTTTATTGCCATTTCAGAAAGACTATGCACACACAAAAGGTGATGTTAGCAATTGGGAATTAGAGCAGAATGACAAAATTATGCTTAAAGATGTTGTACATAATGTGAAACCGACAATTTTAATTGGTTGTTCAACCATGACTGGTGCCTTTAATCGTGAACTTATACAGGAAATGTATAAACATGCTAAACATCCAATAATTATGCCTTTATCAAATCCGACATCAAAAGCTGAAGCACATCCAAAAGATTTATATGAATGGACAAATGGGAATGCACTTGTTGCTTCCGGAAGCCCGTTTGGAACTGTAAACTATAAAGGTAAAGATATACGCGTTTCACAATGTAATAACGCCCTTGTGTTTCCTGGTATCGGTCTAGGAGTTATAATATCAAAAGCTATAAAAGTTACAGATAACATGCTTTGGACTGCCAGTAGAACTCTAAGTGAAATGTCACCTGCTAAAATAGATCATACATCACCGATTCTTCCAGGTTTTGACGGCATTGATAAACTTAGCAGAAAAATTGCTGTTGAGGTAGCAAAACAGGCAGTTATTGATGGAGTAGCCGGTGATATAGATAAAGATATTAATTTTAATCATGCAGTAGATATGAATACCTGGAAATCTGAATATTATCAATATGAGAGAATAGTTAAATAATGAAAAATAACGCAAAAATACGCAATGAATCTGATAGTATGGGAAGTGTAGATGTTCCTGCAGGTAAATATTGGGGCGCACAAACACAAAGATCTCTTAAGTATTTTTCAATAGGCAAAGATATTATGCCGATTGAAGTTATTCATGCATTTGGTTTTTTAAAGAAAGCAGCGGCTCTGGCAAATAGAGATCTAGGAAAACTTTCAGAAGATAAAACAAGATTGATAACTCAGGCCGCAGGGGAAATAATTGATGGTAAGCTAGATGCTCACTTTCCTCTGCATGTCTGGCAGACTGGGAGCGGTACACAGTCAAATATGAATGTAAATGAGGTAATATCTAACAGGAGTATAGAAATTTCAGGGGGAGTTATCGGTAGTAAAAATCCGATACATCCTAATAATGATGTAAATATGTCTCAGTCATCTAATGATACGTTTCCTACTGCTATGCACATTGCAGCAGTAAAGGCTATTCATGAAAATCTTATCCCGTCGGTAAAAATCCTGAAAGATTCTCTGGATAAAAAATCGAATGAATTTGTATCAATAATTAAAGTTGGAAGAACACATCTGCAGGATGCTGTACCTCTTACTCTAGGGCAGGAGTTTTCCGGTTATGTAACGCAGCTGAGCGATGCTATCGGTAATATTGAAAATGTAATGGACGGATTAAATAAGCTTGCAATAGGGGGTACGGCTGTTGGTACCGGATTAAATGCTCATCCTGAATTTGCCAATAAAACTGTTAAGTATTTAAATCAGTTGACAGGTTATTCGTTTGTTTCTGCTCCTAATAAATTTGCTTATTTAGCTGCCCATGACGCCCTTGTTATGGCTAGCGGAGCTTTAAAAACTCTAGCCTGCTCCTTAATGAAGATTGCAAATGATATCCGTTGGCTTGGTTCGGGGCCCAGGTGCGGTATCGGGGAACTTTTTTTACCTGAAAATGAACCTGGTTCTTCGATAATGCCGGGGAAGGTTAACCCAACTCAATGTGAAGCAATGACAATGGTTGCTGTGCAGGTGATGGGAAATGACACAGCTATCGGGTTTGCCGGTTCGCAGGGAAATTTTGAACTTAATGTATTTAAACCCTTAATGATATACAATTTACTACATTCAATCTCAATGATTTCAGACAGTTGTGTTTCATTCTCTAAGTACTTGGTAGAAGGAATTAAACCTAATAGAAAACAGATTGATGTCTACCTTAGGAAAACACTTATGCTTGTTACAGCATTAAATGAAGTTATCGGGTATGATAAAGCTGCTGAAATTGCTCATAAAGCTTTTGTGGAAGAAACAACACTGAAAGAAGCCTGTCTTGAACTTGGTCATCTTACAGCAGATGAATTTGACTCTGCAGTAAAACCTGAAAATATGGTGTAAAAGGAATTTTTCTAAAAATGTCTTTAAAGTTAAGTATCTTGTGTGAAAACAGTGTGAGACCTTTTTGCAATGCAATAGCTGAACATGGTTTTTCGTGTTATATTGAAACAGATAGAGGTAATTACCTGTTTGATACAGGTCAGGGGCTGGGGATTAAACACAACTCTTTACTACTGAAAAAAGATTTGTCGAGAATTAAAGCTGTTATATCGTCTCACGGACATTATGATCACATTGGAGGGCTTGTGGAGGCTTTGAAACTTTCAGGACCAAAGTCAGTTTATGCTCATCCTGATATATTTGTTAATCGTTATAAAATTCAAAATGGAAAACAAGTTTACTGTGGGGTACTGGCTAATCGTGATTATATTGAAAACCTAGGTGCTGCGTTTATTTTTAATAAAGACATGATCGAGATTCAACCCGGAATGTACTTGACTGGTGAAGTTCCTAAAACCAATAACTTTGAAGATAGTGGTAAAAACTTAATGGTTTATAATGATTCTGGAGACTTGATACGAGACCCTATAAAGGATGATAACACTCTTGTCTTTGATTCAGAAAAAGGTTTGATAATTTTATTTGGATGTGCTCATACAGGAATGGTTAATATTTTGGACTATGTGACTAAAAAGCTAAATAAAACTAGAGTTTATGCAATCCTTGGAGGAACACATTTAAGTCCGGCATCAGATGAGCAGTTGGCTAAATCAATAGAGACAATTGAAAAATATCAAATTGAGCATATTGGTGTGTCTCATTGTACAGGGCTTGAAAAAGCAGCTCTACTATCTGAAAAATTTAGGGATAAATTTTTCTTCGCTAATGTAGGATCTGAATTTATTGTGTAACAAGCTTAATTTGCTATGTTTTATCTTTTGCTAATGTGCATTCACTTTTACAGATAACTTAAAGAGTAAATTCATATATTGTCTTTTAACGCTATTTTTCTATTGCGACCAAAACTTTATCACGCGGCATGAATAAATAGAAGTTGATGTTGTGATTTTATATAAAATTTATGGACTTATTAATTAATCAAATGTATTCATAAAAAGGATTTATATATGGAATGGTATTTTCTCTATCCAATTATTGTCGTAGCCGGTTTTTTTACAGGTTTTATTAATACACTTGCCGGTAGCGGTTCTGTCTTAGCTCTGATAGCCTTAAATTTAGCCGGTTTGCCTATTAATATTGCAAATGGTACAAACAGAGTTGGGATTCTCTTCCAAAATGCAGTAGCTACTTATGGTTTCAAAAAACAGAATAAGCTAAACGTGAAATATGGGATGAGGTTAGCGATACCAGTTGCATGCGGAGCAGTGGTTGGCTCTCTGCTGGCATGTTATATTTCTCCTGGAGATTTAAAAATTGTAATTGGTATAGTGATGATAGTTATTTTAATCTCACTTTTTGCAAATCAAAAGCGCTGGGTCCAGGGAAAAGCTACTGATGGTGAGACTGAACAGAAAATGAAAATATGGCATATTATTGCATATTTTGGAATAGGGATATACGGAGGATTTGTCCAGGTAGGGATTGGCGTGTTTCTTTTAACAGGCCTTGTTATGTTGTCAGGTCTGGATCTGCTTAAAGGAAATGCTGTAAAGGTGATGATAATATTTTTTATGACAATAATTGCTCTAGCTGTTTTTGCTTTTGAAGGTCAAGTGAGATGGGACATCGGCCTTATAATGGCCTGTGGGAATATGTGCGGGGCCTGGATTGCTACAAAAGAGGCATCTAAAAGAGGTGCAGGATTTATTCGCTGGCTGATGGTATGTATAGTTGCTTTTGCTGCAATGTATTATTTAGGAATCTTTAAATTGATCTTTTGAGAAAATATGAGCACTATTTGAGAGTTAGTAGAGTTGTAGCCTATTTATTTTGACATAAATTTTTGAATTTAGGCAAAAATAATATTCCTTTATTGTTTTTTATGCTGTTATAGGTTATAAACTAAAATGGTAGCGAAGTTTTCTAACTTATTTAATAAGCTTTTAAGGGCTTTTGTAGTATCCTTTACAAAGGATTATAATGTTAATTATTAGTATAAGTCTTTAATAATAAACTGTATATCAAAAAAGAAGGAGAAACTTATGAAAGACGTTGTAATTATTGCTGCAGGTAGGACCGCTATAGGAGCATTTCTTGGATCACTCTCTAAAGTTCCTGCTACAGAGCTTGGTGTTGCTGTAGTTAAGGGCTTATTGGAGCAAACTGGTGTGAAACCTGAGGATGTTGACGAAGTTATTTTAGGACACGTATTGACAGCTGGAACTGGACAGGGGACTGCAAGGCAGGTTGCCATCAATTCCGGAATTCCTTTTACAGCTACTGCATATGGGATTAATATGCTATGCGGTTCAGGATTAAGAGCTGTTGAATTAGCTGTACAGTCGATACAGACAGGCGAACATGATGTTGTGATTGCCGGAGGTATGGAAAGTATGGATATGGCTCCACATCTACTGAGCGGTTCACGTCAGGGAGTAAAAATGGGAGCATGGAAAATGGAAGATTCAATGCTTAGAGACGGACTTACTGAAGTCTTTAACAACTATCATATGGGCATAACGGCTGAGAATATTGCAAATAAATATGGAATAACCCGTAAAGAACAGGATGAATTTGCTTTAGGTTCACAGCAGAAAGCAGCAGCTGCAATGGAAGCCGGTAGATTAAAAGATGAAATTATCCCATTGACAATTCCGCAGAGAAAAAAGGATCCTATTATTTTTGATACAGATGAGCACCCAAAACCAAAAACAACAATTGAAACACTTACAAAATTAAGACCTGCTTTTGTCAAAGAAGGTACAGTGACGGCTGGTAATGCCTCAGGCCTTAATGATGGCGCTGCAGCTGTAAATGTAATGGCAGCTGACAAAGCTAAAGAATTAGGACTTACACCGATGGCAAAAATAGTATCGTATGCATCTGGTGGAGTTGATCCTAAAATCATGGGAACAGGACCGATTCCAGCATCTAAAAAGGCTCTTGAAAAAGCAGGTTGGACAGTTGATGATCTTGACCTGATTGAAGCTAATGAAGCCTTTGCAGCGCAGTCTATTTCTGTTAATAGAGAAATGGGATGGGATGTCAGCAAAGTAAATGTTAACGGCGGAGCAATTGCTCTTGGACATCCAATTGGTGCTTCCGGTTGCCGTATACTTGTTACTCTGCTTCATGAAATGAAAAAACGCGGATCTAAAAAGGGTATTGCCACATTATGTATCGGTGGCGGAATGGGCACAGCTGTTACAGTTGAAATGTAATATATATGTAAGGCAGTCTTGACGACTGTCCGCAAACTTAAAGCTATTGGCTTTTAGCCTTTGGTTATTTAGCTTACAAACAGCTAATAGCCAACTGCCACAGCAAGTCATAGTAATTAAGAAACGTTTTTATAGTAGAAGTTAAGAAGAACTAATCAAGATTTTTGAGGTACGTTCTCCAGTTGTTGGATGTAAGCGGACTTAACTGAGAATTAAAATTATAATTAGGAGTTTATATAATGAAGGGTAGAATTGCAATAGTTACTGGTGGTATTCGTGGTTTAGGTAGTGCAATTTCTGAAAAGCTTTTAGAAGAAGGTGCAACAGTTATTGCTATCGCTACAAATCAGGAGAGATGTGATAAATGGGCAGAAGAAAAAAAAGCTGAAGGATATCCTAACACTGATGCTTATGAATGTAATGTCGCAGACTTTGATGCATGCGCAGAAGTAGTTGGCAAAATTATTAAAAAATATGGTAAGGTTGATATTTTAGTAAATAATGCAGGAATTCTCAGAGATAAAGCATTCAAAAAGATGGATAAAGAAAAATGGGATCAAGTATTAAGAGTAAATCTTGACAGTGTTTTTAATATGTCACGTAATGTTATCGAGAATATGTTAGAGAATGGTTATGGAAGAATTATCAGCATGTCTTCAGTAAATGGACACAAAGGCTCATTCGGACAGGCTAACTATGATACTGCGAAAGCTGGAATGTATGGTTTTACAAAATCAGTAGCTATTGAGACAGCTCGCAAAGGGATTACTGTAAACACAGTTTCTCCTGGATACTGCAACACTGAAATGATGCAGGATATTCCAGAAGAAATTATGAATAAAATTCTTGCACAGATTCCAGTTGGAAGACTTGGAGAACCTTCAGAAATAGCAGATGCCGTTGCTTTCTTAGCCTCAGAAAAAAGAGGTTATATAACTGGTTCTGATATTTCAGTTAATGGTGGCCAGTATATGATGTAGCTTTGCAGCGGGCCTGCCTGTGTTCAGGTGAAATTTGTTTTATAGTTTTTTCTAATTAAGGAGTGTGATATTATTGTCGATTAATAAGCTATAAAACAAATTCGTTTACAGTTATATTAAAAATTAGAACTTTTGTATGGAGGTTGTGTAATGATTAAATCACTTGACACTTTTGTAGAACTTGCAAAAAAGAAAAAAGGCAAAAAGATTTCTATTGCTGCAGCAGAAGACTCCCATGTCTTGGAGGCGATGAAGATGGTTCTAAGTGAGAACCTTGCGGAACCCATTTTTGTAGGTCATAAAGAAAAAATACTGAAGTTAGCAGATGAAATACAGCTTGATATAAGCAACTTTGATATTGTGAATGTTGAAGACCCTGTTAAAGCCTGTTATGATGCCGTCAAGATTGTTCATGATGGAAGCGCTGATGTGCTTATGAGAGGTCTTGTAGACAGTAAATACTATCTGCGGGCAATTTTTGACAAAGAAATTGGCCTTAAAAAATCAAAGTTGGTTTCTCAGGTAGCTTTTATTGAAAGTCCTAATTATCATAAAGTTTTTGCTTATACAGATTCAGGGATTAACATAGCTCCAACTTTACAAGATAAAATAACTATGATTAACCATGCAGTTGAAGCATTTCATAATATGGGAATAGCAAATCCAAAAGTTGCAATAATTGCCGCATCAGAAGATATAAAAGAAGCAATTCCTGCAACGACTGATGCTGGATTGTTGATGATGAAGAATAAGCGTGGAGAAATTAAAGGCTGTACCGTTGATGGACCGTTGTCAATTGACCTTGCATTTAGTAAAGAGTCCTGCGAACATAAAGGAATTGAAACAGTTGTTGGTGGCGATGTTGATTTAATTCTTTTACCGGAAATTAATTCAGCAAATGTATTTTACAAGACCATTACGCTACTCGGTAATGCAGTTGGTGCCAGCTTTATTTGCGGTACAACTGCTCCTATTGTATTCCCCTCAAGGTCAGATACTCAAAAAACAAAATACTATGCACTGGCTGCTGCTTTAGCTCAGTGTAAATAGTTTAATATTTTACAATGTTTTATCAGTTTTTTTGATGATAAAACTTGTTTTTATTTTAAATATTTTTTACTGCTGAGGAAAGAATAATGAAAATACTAGCTATTAATCCAGGTTCAACTTCCACTAAAATTTCCGTTTATGAGGACAATAAACCTTTATTTGTTGAAAATATTACAGTAGATCCAGAAGTTCAACAAAAAACTAATCACATTATTGAACAGATAGATTACCGCAAAAAGCTGATACTTGATTTTCTAAAAGAAAAAGGTGTAGATCTAAGTGAAATTAAAGGTACTGTCGGTAGAGGTGGGCTGGTAAGGCACTTAACAAGTGGTGTATACAGAATAAATGATCAATATGTTCATGATGCAACAATTGGTTTAAATGGAGAACATGCCTCAAACCTCGGTGGCATTCTGGCGATTGAAATTGCTAAAGAAATTGGACCGGATATTCCGGCTTTTACTGTAGATCCAGTCGTAGTAAATGAACTTATGGATATTGCAAACATTTCAGGAATGCCTGAAATTCCAAGGTTGGGAAGTGGTCATCCGTTAAATCATAAAGCAATTGCAAGGCAATATGCTGCAGATCATGATACAGCTTACGAAGAATTGAACCTTATTATTGCACATATCGGCGGAGGTATAACTGTAGCTGCTCATCAGAAGGGTAAAATTATAGATCAAAATGCCGCTCTTGACGGAGATGGGCCTATGACTCCGGAACGAGCTGGAAGAGTTAATCCTGGTGCATTAATCCATATGTGCTTCTCTGGAAAATATACTCATGATGAAATGTATGCTAAGATTGTAGGCAAAGGGGGGATTTTTGCACATCTTGGAACAAAAGATATGCGTGATGTTAGAGCTATGATTGAAAAGGATAAAGACACAAAAGCTACTTTAATAGTGAATGCAATGTGCTATAACATTTCTAAAGATATTGCCGGTTGTGCTGTTGCGCTTGGCGGAAAAGTTGATGCAATAATTATGACTGGGGGTGTTTCATTTTGGAAGTACTTCACTGATAAAATAAGAGAATTCACTAACTTTCTTCCAGGTGAATTCTGTGTATATGCAGGGGAAGATGAAATGAAATCTTTATCATTAGGAGCCTATGAAGCTCTTATAGATAAAAGAGAAGTCAAAGTTTACGGACCTGAAAATTTTGTCGGAGATAAATAATTTTTTTAAAAGGGGTAAGTTATGGATATAGGATCTCTAAAAGGTAAAGTAGCAATTATTACAGGGTCTAATGGTGGTATCGGTCGCGGAATTGCAGATACTTTTGCAGAAAATGGTGCAAATGTAGTTGTTACAAATGAAGCGTCAATTGATATAGCGCAGAAAGCTGCTGATGAAATTACTGAAAAATCAGGTAAAAAAGCTCTTGGTATTAAACTTGATCTACTAAAAGAAGAATCAATTATTGACTGTATAAAAACAACATTAGATACATATGGTAAGATTGATATTCTTGTCAATAATGCCGGAATACAGATTATTAAAGCTGTAGAAGATTATACTACTAAAGATTGGGATCTTTTAACTGGAATCATGTTTAGAGGTAGCTTTATAATGACAAGGGAATGTATAAAGGCTATGAAAAAAAGAGGAGAAGGAGGGAAAATTATTTTTACCGGTTCTGTTCATTCTTTTTATGCTTCCCCCAATAAAATTGGTTATATTGCTTCAAAGCATGGAGAAACTGGGATGGTTAGAGCACTTGCTGTTGAGTGTTCAAAAGACAATATATCTGCTAATTTAGTTGCCCCTGGGTTTGTTATGACTGAGCTTGCCAAAAAACAAATACCTGAAAGGGCTAAGTTAAACCATTGTACAGAAGAAGAAGTTAAAGAATCAATGGTGCAGTATACAGTTGATGGAAAGTTTACAACTGTTGAAGAAGTTGCTCATGCAGCACTTTTCTTTGCAGCTTTTGAAGGTACAGCCTTGACTGGGCAGTCTCTAGTTGTTTCTCATGGCTGGTGCATAAGGTAAAATATATCGGTAAATATCTATTATGCATTGGATTTACTCTATGTAAAACAAAATGCCCTTTTTGTGCTAAGCTCTACTGATTATTAATTTGAATGAATAAGGGAAAGTATGATGAAACAAAATAATCCATTCGGAATGCCTGTTGCACAGGGAAATCCTGCATATACAGTTGCCCCTAACAGATTTATTAATCGTGAATATTTTATAATTACTTATGAAACTGATGCTGCTGCTGTTGATGAAATAATTCCTGAAGGCCTTGTAGCGCCAGACCCGATAGTAAAGTATGAATTTATGAGGATGCCAGATTCAAGCGGATTCGGAGATTTTTGCGAATCAGGTCAAACAATTCCTGTTACATATAAGGGAGAACCCGGAACTTATGTTCATTCAATGTTTCTTGACTGTCATCCGGCAATTGCAGGCGGGCGTGAAATCTGGGGGTTTCCTAAAAAACTAGGCCGGCCAAAATTGGAGGTTGACTGTGACACTCTTTTAGGTACTTTAGACTATGGAAAAGAGCGTGTTGCAACTGGAACTATGGGCTATAAATTTGTGGAACTGGATAAATTTCAAGTCAAGAAAGCTCTTGGTGCCCAGAGCTTCCTTGTTAAGTCAATTCCAAGCGTTGATGGAACTCCTGCAATTTGCCAACTAGTTCGCTACTATATGACGGATATTACTGTTAAATTCGCTTATTCAGGCCCCGGAGCTCTTGAATTACGTTCACACGCAATGGCTCCTGTCAATGATTTACCAGTTAAAAAGATTCTTTCTGCTGTTCATCTTTGTGCAGATCTTACTCTCCCATACGGAGAAGTAGTGATAGACTATCTGAAATAGCACCTAGGGTCTATATGTAAGGATTATTGTCTAGAGTTCTAGAGTTGGCGTTATATACTAAAGGAATTTTAAAAATTCTTTTAGATTTATTTAGAACAGTAAACTCTACATCTTATTTCTTAAATCACCCCGCACGCTGTAGTTTTTGCTGTAATATATTATTTAAGTATTTTTAAATTAATATTCTGAAACTGAAATAATTAGTTGACAAAAAGAAAATTAAAGCTATTTTAAGTGTCCTTTGTGTTAAGAATCTTGGTTTTAACTAGGTTTTTCTCAAAGATAATAAAAATTTTTGGATTAAATTTGCCCATTTTGAGTCCCGACGAATATGGTAAATGCTGGAAAATTCGAAAATAAGGTGAATTTGTATATATTTAATAATTGATATAAGAAAATGAAGTTAAAGAAAGAACGGGTATGAAGTCATATTTAGCAAAAACAGGTGAAATTAAACGTAAACATCTTTTAGTAGATGCTGAGGGAGTCCCTCTGGGAAGAATGGCTGTTAAGATAGTCAATGCATTAAGAGGTAAAGATAAACCGACATATACTCCTCATATTGATACTGGAGCTTTTGTAATTGTTATTAATGCTCAGAAGGTATTACTTACAGGAAATAAAGACACACAAAAGAAGTATCAGGATTTTTCCGGGTACAGAGGTGGTTTAAAAGAGTATACTGCTGACCATATACGTGCAAAACATCCTGAACGTCTAGTAAAAGACGCTGTATGGGGAATGCTTCCGCACGGAAGACTAGGTCGCAAAGTATTCAGGAAACTTAAAGTTTATGCAGGAGCAGAGCATCCTCACGAAGCTCAGCAACCTGAAAAAGTAATATTTAAATAATAGGACTTTGCTTTTTAACTCGTTGATAGACGACAGTAAAGAAAGTATTTCAAAGGATTGATTTATGGCAACAAAAGAGCAAATATGGGCAACTGGTAGAAGAAAGAGCGCAACAGCTCAGGTTAGAATTAAGCCAGGCAAAGGTAAATATAAAATTAACAATAAAAGTATTGAGGAGTATTTTCCATCAGATGCAGCCAGAGGTTATATTGAACAGCCTTTGATTGCTACGGAAACTACTGGTAAATTTGATATCGCCGCAACAATTAAGGGTGGTGGAGTTATTGGACAGGCCGGAGCATTAAGGCATGGTATAGCTAGAGCGCTTACTAAATATGACGATACTTTACGTTCAGTCTTAAAAAGTGCCGGTATGTTAACACGTGACTCAAGGGTTAAAGAACGTAAGAAACCAGGTCAACCTGGCGCACGTAAACGTTTCCAGTTTTCAAAACGTTAAAACTATTGTTTATTATTACAAGAATTCAAAGGCTGTTTATTGTTTACAATATTCAGCCTTTATTTTATGTCTAATATATTATTGTGTATAGCTGAGAACTTTATCTCAGTTATTTTGTATTATTTAGATTTAGAAATCATTTCCTTATGAGGTTATATATGGAGGCAGTCTATGGGATCATATAAAACAGTCAAAGTTGGAATCATTGGTGCTTCCGGGTATTCCGGAGAAGAGCTTATCAGGCTTTTATTAAAGCATAGTAAATGTAAAATAGAGTTTATAACTTCAAGACAGTATGACGGTGTTTCAATCAGCGAAGTTTTTCCACGTTTTGCTGAGAGTGGATTAAAATTTATATCTCCCGATATTAACAATATTAAAAAATTCGGAGCTGATCTGGTTTTTCTTGCTCTGCCTCATGGACTAGCCTCTGAATTTGCAATACCTCTAAAGGAATTCGGACTGAAAGTAATTGATATTAGTGCTGATTTTCGTTTAAGAAATGCTGATAAGTATAAAGAGTATTATAAGCAGGAGCACCCTGCATCTGAGCTATTAAGGGAAGCCGTATACGGACTGCCTGAACTTTATAGAAACAATATCAAATCCTCGAGGCTTGTAGCCTGCCCAGGATGCTACCCTACCAGTATTATTCTACCTTTGGCCCCGCTGCTAAAAGAAAAAGTGATATTGTCCAGCGGAATAATAGCCTCCAGTGGTAGTGGTGTTTCCGGAGCAGGAAGGAAAGTAGATCTTCCTTATATTTATCCTGAATGCAATGAAAGTTTTCGAGCTTATGCTGTTTCCGGACATAGGCATTTGCCTGAAATTGAACAGGAATTGGCAATTTCTGCTGGAAAAACGGAGCTGAAAATTAACTTTATTCCACATTTAGTACCTATGAACAGGGGGATTAACTCTTCGATAATTCTTAATTTAAATCGCACAGATAGAGGAGTAATATCAGATGTTTTTGAGCAATATTATGGTAATGAGCCTTTTATAAGGATGCTGCCCGACGGAAAGTTGGCAGATACAAAACATGTTACAATGAGTAATATCTGTGAAATCGGTTATGCTGTTGATAAACGGACAAATAAACTGATTATTACATCTGCTATTGATAATTTAACAAAAGGAGCGGCCGGACAGGCTGTTCAATGTATGAATATAATGTGCGGTTTTGATGAAGTCCTTGGATTACATTAGTTCAAATAACAAAACTCAAACTCCAAATAAATCTCAAATAGTAATTTTCAAAATTAAAACTTCTGCTTCCAAGCACAAATTGCAAAATTATAAAAGTTATGTCCTTTGGAATTTTGAGCTTTGAATATTATTTGTTATTTGGAATTTAAATTTTTCAATGTTCTAAGAACAGCTTTTGCTGCGTTAAAGCTTGCGTTTTCTTTGCCGAAGGTCAGTTGGTTTTCTGCAAGATCGCCCATATCTTTCAATACCTGCTGTCTTCTTTTACCATCTGGGGGCAATATTCGTTCTACAGCTTCTGCCATAGGGATTGGCTGCGCCTGCCCCTGCAGAAATTCTTCAAAAATAGTTTTATTTGCTATAATGTTCGGCATTGTAAAAGATTGACGGAATAATTTTTTCATAACGCCGGCAGAAGTAAATGCCTTTGCAAGGCATTTACCAAGAAAAAAAGTTATTGGGTTTAATATATTAAAAACAACTGCAGGTAGTCCTATGATAGCACATTCTACAGTGACAGTTCCTGAAGTAGCGATAACGGCTGCCGATTCCTGCATAAGCTGTGTGGATTGTGGAACAATATCAAACTCGATAGGAGTTTCGGTTTTGCTTTGATATTCAGATACTATTTCTCTTATTCTATTTTCAATTTTTGGCCTGGCAGCTGAAATTTTAAAATTTAAATGAGGGTGCCTGGCCTTAATGATTTTTGCAGTTTTTAACATTATCAGTAGATTATTATTGATTTCTGTAGATCTGCTACCTGGAAGAATCAGGAACTGATTTGGATCCTGTTTAATATCAAGTTTCATTCTTTCTTTTACAAAATCAACTAAAGGATGGCCAACAAATTCTGTGTCAAGCTCCGTATTTTTAAATACATCAATTTCAAATGGAAAAATAACAAGCATTTTTTTGCAGTATCGGGCAAGCTTAGGAATTCGTTTTTTACCCCAGACCCATACCTGCGGAGTAACATACCAAATTACCGGAATATTTCTTTTATACATTTGTTTGGCAAATCTTAAATTAAATCCGGGATAATCTATTAGAATGACGGCATCTGGTCTTTCTTCTTCGGCACGTCTAACTAAATTTTTAAATATTTTTATGAATGTTCCAATATGTTTAAACACTTCAACAATACCGACAACTCCGAGTTCAGTTGAATCAACAAGTATATTAATGCCCGCATTCTGCATGGCAGAGCCTCCCATACCTGAAATCTTTACCTCTCCGGGATGGATGCTGTGCAATGATTCTGCAAGTTTGGCGCCATATCTATCTCCGGATGTTTCCCCGGCAAATATCCAAATGTTATATTGTCTTTCTATATTGTCCATAATGTTTATTAACCTTGAAATGTATAGAAATGAGGAACTTAAGTTAATGGAAACAAAAATATCATTGCTATTTAAGAAATAAAAAAACTGGATTAACTTCCTAATTATTATTATTCTCTATATAAGTAGTACAGTTTTCCGGAGTCCAGCATATTAAATTGTTTAATTGCCGGAATGTCTACTGTCATAGAACGTGCTTTAGTCATAAATTTATGAAAAATATCTGGCAATGATAGGTGTTTTTGATAAGAAATTAGCTGATAGTCATTCTCTTTCAACTGAGCCAGCTCGGCTGTTTTTTTAACTGCGTCTTCGAAATAACCTAATTGATCTATTAACCCCAGTTTAAGGGCCTGACTACCGGAGAAAATCCTTCCATCGCCAATATCAGAATTTTTAATATATTCTGCTGTTAATTTTTTATTTTTACCAATGCGACCTTCTGAGACAACCTCTGCAAATTCGTTATAGGATTCATTTATTAATGATTGAATAATAATTTTTTCGCCTTTTGTTCTTGGTCGGGCCGGGTTGAGAATATCTTTCATATCTTTGGATTTATATACTTCATCCTGTACACCGATTTTGAGTAGGAGATTATAGTAGTTAAAGCTATTAATAATTACACCGATACTGCCGGTTGTTGTAAAGTGATTTGCTATAATATAATCTGAAGCAACAGCCGTGTAATACCCCCCGCTAGCGGCAACTGTACCCAGCATTGCCACTAGAGGTTTTATCTGTTTTACTTTTTCTATATTGTGGTGAAGTATATCTGTTGCAGTAATTTCACCACCGGGTGAATTTATGTAAAGCAGGACAGCTTTAACTTTTTTATCATATGCCGCCTCTTTAAGCTGATCACGAATT
>CAZGAI010000025.1:0-16074 GCA_964523175.1 uncultured Victivallales bacterium
ATATTTTTGTTACCTTCAAATTCCACCCCATATAATCCAAGGTTTTTTCTATATTTATCTTTATATGTATTCTGTTCAGTTATTATTTTTATTAATTGAGAATGATTTAATGATAAAGCCACAATTGTATCTTCATAGGGGCAAATATTAAATATATCATTATATGTAATATTTCCGCTCAACTTATAACCAGGTTTTATTACCGTGCACATCGCTGCGTCAGCTTTTACTGCCTGCAGTACAGCATTTGCAAAAAATCTGCCCATTTTATTATCAATTCCCGGAGTCCCTTTACCATCAATAGTTTGATTTGTTTTCCCAACAATTATATTACGCTTAATATTTGATCTTTTAATTGTTTCACCTACACTAACACCTTGTTGCACGCCTAGTTGAGCAGTGTGTTGAATAGGAATTAGTTCTGCTGTTATTAAGGGAGAATTTTCACCATATCTATCGACAACTACTTCAACTTTGCTTATATATTCAGCATGAGCTCCAGCCTGAATATAAACTGAATTATTATACAGGCTTTCTCCCGGATATATTTGATGTGTATGCCCTCCGAAGACAATATTAATTTGGGGATACTTTTTAATAACAGTTCTTAAAAAGTTGTCGTTCCCTGGAAAACGTTTTGAATTATACAATCCATGATGAATGGCAAGCACAGTAAAGTCCGGATCTGCTTTAAGCACTTCCGGCATCACTTTTGCCAAAGCCTCAGAAATAGGTGTAACCTTGTATCTTTCATGTCCCTTGCCCCATAACCAATACTTAAGATATGGAGACGTCATGCCGATAATTGCAATTTTAATATTGTTCCTAGTATATATTTTCCATGACATAATCTCTTTTTTAGTCTGACCTGTTACTATAAGATTGGCGGCAATTACATCAGCTTTTAAACTGCTAATTCTATTTATAAAACTGTCAATTCCAAAATCGAAATCATGATTCCCCGGAACAAAAACATCATATTTTAGATCATTCATAATAGATATAGCAAACTTACCTTTTGACTCTAAAGCATCCACTGTACCCTGAAATGTATCCCCACAATCTATTAATAAGCAATTATCATATCCACCTGCTATATCAATTTCTTTTTTCATTTCACTTCCTAGCTTTAGCCACCCACCACGATATTTATTATCAGCTTCCAATTGTCCATGAGTATCACTTGTTTGGAATATGTAAAATTTTAAAGGAGTCTGTTGAAATTGTTGCTTGTAACACAATAAAACAACTATAAACACTACCAAAATACTTAATAGTGTAAGTAACTTTTTGCTTATTTTATAATAAATAAATCTTTTCTTCATTTTTCACCTAACCATACTTTTAGGCTCTTTCTTCTGAACTCCTATCATAAAAACGGTTTTAAATGAAAGAGTAAATTGTTTTTTGTTAATTTGGTTTACGGGCAAAGCCAGCCTTAAATATTACACCTATAATAATCTTATTTATGCTAAAAAATATCTTTTATTCATATTTTTGAGTGTTTTTTAAAAGAAGAATTTGAATTTATTAAAAAAATGACAATATTATTCGGTTCTTATTTTATTTATTAATGATATATATTGTATACTCACGAAGAGGAGAAAAGGAAAATGTCACGTCATCCAAGCTTAAAAGGCAGTACTAAAATAATCCAGAAAAGAAATGTTCTTAAACGTTTTGAAAGGATTGATATTCTTCAGGAAGATGGTCGCTGGAAAGAAGGCGATAACGCTTTGGGCTTACCAAAGACTAAAGTTGAAAGATAAGCAGTCTAACTGTTTATTTACAGGAAAAAGCCAAGCAATTATCGTTTGGCTTTTTCAGTTTTTGAATCTACGCTTTGTTGAAAATTCCAAGCAACAAATTTCCACTTTCAATTTCCAAACTTATTCTCTTTAGTAACTCATAATCCAAACAGAAAATAAGAAACATCAAAAATTTCTGACATTATATTTGTATATTAATAATAAAAAAACCGGGGTAAACCCCGGCCTTAAATTACTTTATCTTCTCTAAGGATGCTCTAGTTAGCTTTTGCTGCTGCTGCCTTAGGAGCTGCTGCTGCTGCCTTAGGAGCTGCTGCTGTTTCAGGTGCTGCTTCGTCAACCTTAATATTAATTACAGGTTTTAGCTTTTTAGTTGCCTGTTCGACTAACTCTTTCACTTTTTCACCTATTTTCTGCTGTTTTAACTGTTCTTCAATTTGTTTTAACAGTTTATCGTCAAGCTTAACATATCCACCAGGCTCAAAAGCGGTTACTTTTATTATGTGCCAGCCAAACTTAGTTTTAACTAAATCAAAACCGTCAATTTTATTATTTTTAACTAATTTCCAGCATGCGGCTTCAAATTCAGGAACCATTTGTCCTTTTGAAAATTTACCTAATTCACCACCATTCTTTGCACTTGGACCCTGACTATATTTTTTTGCTAATTCTGCAAAATCTCCGCCATCCTGAACCTCTTTATATACTTTTTCTGCTTCAGTTTTTGCTTCTTTCCAGCCTTCAGGAGTTTCAGTTTTAGGTTTAATTAAAATATGTGATGCTGTAACTGTTTCAGGACGCTTGAAATAGCGATCTTTATTTTCAGTATAGAATTTGTCGGCAGCAGCTTTGTCAACTTTAATTTCTGGAGATATTTTAGCTTTTATCCACTCTTGAATAACTTCGCCTTTTGCCAACTGTTTCTTTACATCTGCCAGGTTCAGCCCCTGTTTCTTAATAATATCTTCAAAGTTTATTTCCTGTCCTTTAGGAAGCTGTTTTTGAAACCTTGTTGTAAATTTTTTATAAACTTCTTTTTCAAGCTTAGGTGTCACTTTAAAACCCGCATCTACTGCAAGTTTTTCAAGAATTGTAGCTTTAACAAGTTCATCAGTCATGTTTTTGGCTAAGACCTGATATTGCTGAGGTTGAAGTTTCTGCCCCATTGAAATTAACATTTTAACTTGAGGGCCCAGTGTTTTTATAAGTTCCTCTTTTGATATTTTTTTGTCCCCAACAACTGCAACTGTTTCGGGGAGAAAATTCCATACTGCAGGATCCAGAGTAGGCATTTCCGGTATTTTTACTTGTGCACCGGCATCTTTTTTTTCTGCAGGTGCAACTGCATCATCTGCAAAAGATAGAGAACAAATAAAACACAGTACCAGCGTTAACAACCCTAATTTTTTCCTCATTTTCTACTCCTTTTTTTTTAGTTAATATTCACTCATGTTTAAACTTTAAACATAACAATAAATTATTCATAATCAAAATAAATGAAAAATGGAAATAATACAAATGGATTTATTTTATTTATTCCAATTGAACTGTCAGTAGTTAATTGAAACCATTTTTTTACTATGGACGACGGTGCTGAGACATAATTTGAAATTTGTTTTGTTATTGCGGATGATTCTTTTGAATAGCCAGCAAATTTTAAAAGTATAGCTTTTATCAGCATGCTCCTGAAGTTATTAGGTGGTAAATACAATAAAGTATCATAAATATCTCTTCTTTCCGCATTATTACTTAACAACAGGCCTTTACGGAAAAAAAGGATTTCCTGTTCCGGGTTTATGTATATTTCAGAAATTTTGTCATCCATCCAATTTTCTTGCATAGCTTTTATGTAAGCTAAAACCTCAGGGCTTTCTGAATCTTCCACTTCAAGGCTAGCAATCATGGTATTAAGGTAAGGTCTGCCTTTTACCCATGCGATATCAATATCAGCCCTTAAATCTTCAATGCCAACTGATTTCTCTACAGCTAATAAAGACCTTGCATGATTTAATTTGGAACCTGAAAAATTTGCCAGTTTTTTTGCTGAAGGATATGTATTAATTGCCCTATTAAGCTTACCTGAATTGATAGCTATTTCTCTGGAACTTTCCGATTTTAATATATTTTCTGTAAGCTGTTTGATATTTTTTAAAGTTTCTAGCTGATTTAAGGCTCCTACAAGAGAAGAATTTTCTCCCTCTACACTTATGCTTTGACTTAAACTTTCAATCGCTTTGTCAATGTTTCCCGAATCCAGCATTTTTTGGGCTTGAGAAATTAATTTATTATTTTTTAGCCTGGTTTGTATATTCTCAAGAAAAAGGTCTTCTGAATCCATTGCTTTAAGACGCTGAATCTTTTTTTCTGCAAGCTGATAGTCTTTGTTTTTAAGCGCAAAAAGCAATTCAGTCACTAAAGCCGTCTCAGCAAGAGGCGGGTCAGGAACCTGTTTTGAGTTATCACATCCGGAAAGTAAAAACAATAACACGATGTAAAAAAAATTAATAAGCAAAATATTTATTTTTTGCTTCATTATTATATTATCCCTAATAATTACCACTTTATTATAGCAGCGCCCCAAGTCATACCACCGCCAAAAGCTGTCATTAAGATTTTATCGTCTTTGCTAACCTTCTTTGCTCTCACTATTTCATCAAGGGCAAGCATTATTGAACAAACAGAGGTATTCCCATATTTCTCAAGATTTATACATACTTTTTCATTGGCCATATCCAACCTGGAACCGATAGCCTTAATTATTCTCATATTAGCCTGATGAGGTATTAACCAACTAATATCAGCATATGACAGATGAGCTAAATCCAGGGCTTCTTTACAGGCACCAACCATTGCATTAACAGCAAGCTTAAAGACTTTATTACCTTCCATTTTTATGCAATGAGTATTATCATTTACATTTTCAGCTGTAATTGGATACTGGCAGCCACCGCCCGGTATAGCCAGAATGTCTCCATACCTGCCATCTGCATGTAAAACACTTGATAAAACTGTATCACCTACTTCTTTTGTCTTTGAAAAAACAACGGCTCCTGCTGCGTCTCCGAATAAAACACATGTGTTTCTATCAGTCCAATCAGTAACAGAACTAAGTTTTTCAGCTCCAATCAGCAGGGCTTTTTTATAGGCACGATTACTTTTCATTAAAGAGTTTACAAGTTCAATTCCATAAATAAATCCAGTACAAGCTGCCTGAAAGTCAAAACACACAGCAGTACCTGCATTTAGTTTACTTTGAATTATACATGAAGTCGTAGGGAGATTCATATCAGGGGTGACAGTACCAACAACTATCAAGTCAATCTCTTCAGGTTTTACATTCGCCATCTCTAAAGCTCTCTTAGCGGCTTCAGTTCCCATATCAGATGTTGTCTCATCGTCACGAGCTATTCTACGCTCCACCATTCCGGTTCTGGTTTTTATCCATTCATCTGATGTGTCTACAATTTTTTCCAGGTCAAAATTAGTTAAAATTCTTTCTGGTGCATATGATCCTGTCCCTATAATTCTAATACCCATTGTATTAATTTCTTTATATTTTAGATTTTTTATTCTTTTTCAACGATAATATCTGACTCTTTTAACCGCTTAAGAATTTCACCGTTTAAATCTTTTTCGACAAGGTCAGCCGCAATTTTTATAGCATTACTCACAGCCTTAGGAGAAGAAGATCCATGACCAATGATAACAATTCCATTTATTCCCAGTAATGGTGCTCCACCATAGGTTTCTTTATCGCTAACATCTTTTAATTCAGCAAAAGCTTTTAGCCCGAGAATAGCAGATGTAATACGTATAGGATTTTTCATGAATGCTTTTTTTAATAAAAACTGAATCGCTTTTGAAAGTCCTTCACATGACTTTAAAACAACATTTCCAACAAAGCCGTCACAAACAACTACGTCGGCTTTATTTTCAAACATATCATTACCTTCAACATTACCAATAAAATTTATTGGCATTCTATTTAATATCTTAAAGGCTTCTTTAGTTAGTTCGTTTCCTTTTATGTCTTCATCACCTACGCTCATTATACCTATTTTAGGGTTTTTTACCCCTAGAACATGCTTAGAGTACAACTCTCCCATTACAGCAAATTGCGCAAGATTTCGAGGTTTACAGTCCACATTCGCACCGGCATCTAGTAAAATAAATTTTCCTTCTGTAGAAGGCATAATAACCGCAATAGCAGGTCTTTCCACACCCGGCAATGTTCTCATTCTTACTGTCGTTGCAGCCATCGCTGCACCTGTATGCCCTATTGTAACCAAAGCATCGGCTTTTTTATCGCCGACTATACCGGCCGCCACTGTAACAGAGGAATTTTTCTTTTGCCTGAGTGCAACTGTAGATGATTCGTCCATTCTGATAGTTTGTTCTGCATGGACAAGTTCAATTCGAGGGTTTTTATCAAGCTTATAAGTCTCAATATAGGGTTTCAGTTCAGTTAAATTACCAACAAGAATTACGTCAAAACCATAGTAATATTCTAAAGCTTCAATAGTGCCTTCTATTACTGATTTAGGGGCGTGATCACCCCCCATAACATCTACTACGATTTTCATTCTTCCACGACCACTACTTGTTTACCATTATAATTTCCACAGGCGGCACAAATTTTATGTGGTAGAACAGGGCCCTGACATACAGGACAAACACCTCCCTGAACTCCTTTATATCTGTTTGCCGCTTTGCGCGATCTAACTTTCATCTTTGATGTTTTTCTTTTTGGTACAGCCATCTTAATATACTCCTAAATTTTCTTTTTCTTGTCAAAATTTTTTATTTTAATTTTAACTGATCTAACTTCAGCCAGACATTTTCCTGTTCTTCTACTTTTTTACAGGAACACTCTTTTATATTCAAATTCTGTCCACAATTAAAGCATAAACCATTGCAGGAATTACTACACAAAAATCTCTGTGGTAAGCCGATTAAAATATCCTCCCTAATATCATCTGTCAAGTCGATTTCATTTTTGTTTGGTTTTTCATATAAATGACATATTTCTATATTTTTTATATTAAACTCATATTTTTCCAAACACTTTGCGCAACGACATGTTAACGTGATATCTAATTGCCCGGCTACAAGGACTCCGTTATTAACAAGCTGTGCCTTTAATTTGTAGTATAACGGCCCTACAAAACAAATATCTTTTTCATTCTCGAGTTCAAGGAAACATGAAGCTTCTTCACCTGAAACTGCAATTCCTTCCGGCGTTAACTTGGATATAAATACCTTAAGCATAATCAAAGTAAGCCTTTTTTATCTATTTGTTATAATTTTCAACCAGACTTGTTTGATTTGCAATAAATAAGCAAATTTTATAAAGTCAGCCAATAGTAATATTTTTTCTTTTTAAAGCATCTATAACTACGGGAGGTACAAATGCCGAAATATCTCCCCCATTCCTGGATATCTCTTTAATCATTCTAGAACTTGTAAATGAATATTCAGGGCTCGGCATCAAAAAAATTGTCTCACAGTCTTTATCCAGTTCTCTATTCATCAATGCCAGTTGAAATTCAAATTCAAAATCTGAAAGAGCTCTGAGCCCTCTCACAACAGCAGCTGCTTTAAACTTTTTTACTGCATTCACAAGAAGACCTTCAAAAGAAACAACTTCAATATTTTTAAGCCCTGCATGGTTACAGGATTCTCGTAGTAAATACCGCCTTTCATCCATTGTAAATAATGAGTTTTTACTTTCATTAATAGCAACAGACACAAATAATCTGTCAAAAAGTCGTGCCGCTCTTTTTATTACATCCAAATGCCCACTTGTAACAGGGTCAAAACTACCCGGAAAAATAGCTGAATTCATTATTAGATCCAAATATTAATTGTTAACGCTTAGAATATAAAATACCGACTGTCCTAACTTACGCCTACTTTTTATTTTCCACAAGTCAAAGTTGTCAAAAATAGGTTTTCTTGATGCCTCAGAAGGAGTTTCAAAAATAAATAAAGCTTCAGATGCCCAATCTGCAAAATCTTTATCATTTAAAAAGGTCTTTGCCACTTCATCTGCCATACTATATGGAGGGTCTGCAAAAATTACATCAATTTTTCCATTTAGATCGGAAAGACGCTTATGTATATTAACAGCATCGAAACAAATGACCTCTATGTTCGAATTGACTCCGGCTTTTTCAACTTTTTTTATATTATTAGATATTATCTTGCAGTTTTTATACATCTTTTCAATTAGAAATACATTAGCAGCCCCTCGACTTGCCGCTTCTAGCCCAACTCCACCTGTTCCTGAAAAAAGGTCAACAACAGTTTTTCCATCCCAATCCCTATAGCTGTCAAAAATAGACTTTTTTGCACGTGCACTTGTCGGACGAACTAACAACCCTTTCGGAGTGTCCAAGACTATTCCTTTTGCAATACCGCTAATAATATTCATGAATCTATACCTTTTTGATTTAAGAAACAGGCAGAAAAGTGTTCTGCCTGTTCTGTTTCAACTAACCGAGGTTCATTTTTTGTACATTTTTCATGCACATAAGGACATCTAGTATGAAAACGACACCCATCAGGGGGCCTCAAGGGCGAAGGAACATCACCTGGCAATATTTTTGATGTACTTTTTTTTTCTCTTATGCATTCAACGGAAGGCACTGCGGAAAGTAATGCCTGCGTATATGGATGCTTTGGATTATTACAAACCTGATCACTAAGACCATATTCTACAATTTTTCCGAGGTACATTACAAGAATTTTATCGCTAATATGTTCAACCACAGCTAGGTCATGTGCAATAAAGAGGAATGAAATATCGGTTTTCTCCTGTATTTCTTCAAGCAGGTTTATTATTTGTGCCTGCACACTCACATCCAACGCCGATACCGGTTCATCTGCAACAATAAGTTTTGGATTTACAGCTATTGCCCTGGCAATACCAATTCTTTGTCTCTGACCACCGCTGAACTGATGCGGAAAACGGAAAAGATGTTCTTCTTTCAACCCAACCATTAATAATAATTCTTTTATTCTTACATATCTCTCACTAATGTTTAGGTCAGAGTGTAAATATAATACTTCGTCAAGCAGTTTAAGTATATTAATTCTGGGGTTCAGAGAACTGTAGGGGTCCTGGAATATCATTTGATACTCCTTTCGCGACTTTCGAATATTTTTCTCTGACAAAGAGTTAATGTCTATACTGTTTAGGAATATATGCCCTGATGAAGGTTTCTCCAACCTTATTATCAATTTACCCAAGGTGGTTTTACCGCACCCACTTTCACCTACAAGACCTACCGTTTCCCCTTTTTCAATGCAAAAAGAAACATCATCAACCGCACGTACATATTTTTTCTGAGAAAAAAAAGATTTTTTAACAGAATAATATTTTTTAATATTTTTTACCTCAAGAAGCACCATAGCAAGAACCTGTATAAAATCTGCAAGTAATCAAAACTATTTTTCTATCTCAACGTCTCCCATGTCAACTTCAACTGTCACCGATTGCCCCAGCATTTCTATATTAACAGTTACTGCAATATTAGTTTTACGTCTTTTGATAATCCCGGCAACGCCGCAAAAAGGGCCACTTGTAATTTGAACCTGAGTGCCGGAAACCAGTTCGGGCTTTACTCTAACTTCTTTCTCTCGTGAGTATTCCTCAAAAATTTTAACATTGTTTAAATCTATTATCAGCTGTTTCTCAGAAACCTCATCAATCTTTACCTTAAAAAAAACAGCATTTGACCTAACAAGCAATGTGTATATATCCTGATCCAGTAAACAAAAAATATAGCCGCAAAACATCGGAGGAAAAAACTCCACAGTTTTACGGCCGTAACGTTTAACACTTCGTCTAAGTGGCAGATAGTAATCTATTTTATGGGCTTCACAGTATTCTGCCAGTTTTTTTTCTTTCTTTGGTTTTGTGCGTATTGGACTCCAAAGCATGCCGTCAATATGTAAAATTTCCATTATTTTCCTAAAACTAATAATTCAATCAGATAAATTAAAGATGTGTAATATAACACTCTTTTAGTTTTTGCCAGTAGGGACAAAACAAATTCTGTTACAAAAGTCCTTTCCACACAATGAAATAACTTTTTTTTCAACCATGGATTTATAGAAATTTTTTAACTGCATTAGCCAAATACTATTTTTAACTTCTATGATAAGTATTTTGTTTTTTACGCTGACTGGAGATGAATTAGCTGCGACGTCTTTTCCCATAAGTTTTTGCCAGCTTTTCTTCAGCTCCAATAGCTTATACTCTCCCGGCCCCATTGCATCACCCATAACTGCATTAAGTGTATCTTTAATATGAACTGGTTTGGGTAAATAAGAAGATAACTCTTGTCCTCCTTCATCTTCTCCATACCAATCTTTAAGAAGTGATTCTATTTTATTATATTTTTTACGTCGCTTTCTCGAATATATTAAATCTTTGATATATTCATCATCAAACCAAGCCATAAGTATTTCCTCAGCATATGTTTTACAGAATAAAAAAATTATTGTGGTTGTTATTTCATACTGCCGGTATTTTTAGCCTTTAAAACCAAAAAAATACAAAGGCATTAAGAGTATTTCTTTAACCATAAGAAACGGGGCCAAAACACCCTTCGCTATATTGCTAAAACCATATCCGGCCAAACCAAACGGAAAACCTAAAAAAACCTGACAAATTCCTAAAGGCAGCCTAAAAATATTTAAAGTTTGTTTTCCGAATTTTATCCATCCTGGAATGGTTTTTATTAAACCTTTAGCAGTGTACTTTGCAGCCTGAATTGCGTAAGGTAGCAAAATAGGCGCCAATATAGCTATAGTAACTGGATCCATAGCCTTGGCTTTAGGTATAGCCATACCATAAAATATTATTCCGGCACACAGAAAGATTACAAAGTATCTTCTTATCTGTAAGTTCAAATCAATTTTTACCGGCATAAAATACATTGCAGTTCCTAATTTGATGTTTTCTGAAAAGGGTATTCATAGCAGGCAAATCTTCTGTAGAGACACAAGATTTTGCGTCTCAAACGCATTACAGGTCGTTATGCTGTGTCAGACGCATGCAATGCGTCCCTACACTATAGGTTTCATTATGATAAAATAGACGACAAAAGATCAGCACTCTTCTTGAAATTCGATGCTTGACACTCTACACCCCCCTCCCTTTTATTAAGGGGGATTATTTAACATTTAAACCATTTTTTTGATAAAACTCCCACCACGGTAAATCGACACTAATTAGGGCTTATCTGAAAAGTCAGATAAACTCAGTTATCAGTAAAGCTATCGCTACTTATAAACTATTTTAGCAGAGAAATACTAATAAAACTAATTACTGCTGACTGTTCACTTATGTCTGAAAATCTTTTCAGACAAGTTCTAATTACCTTCAGTTCTTTTTTTATGAAGAATGTATTCAACAGAATCAACCAATGCTTCCCATGAAGCTTCAATAATATTTTCACTTACACCAACTGTACCCCATGTTTGATTTTCATCACCCGATTCAATTAAAACTCTGGTTTTAGCTGCTGATCCACCTTCTCCTTCTAGTATCCTTACTTTATAATCTTTTAATTTAACGTCAGTTATTTCAGGATAAAAACGGCTTAACGATTTTCTAAGGGCCTTATCAAGAGCATTAATGGGGCCTTCTCCTTCTGCCGCAGTCAACTCACTCTGTCCTTTAACATTAAGCTTTACTGTCGCTTCAGATAGACATGGTTCATTATGTCCGCGTTTTTCAATAATAACCCTGTAACCATCCAAATAAAAAAACGGATCATGGTCATTCATTACTTTTTTCATCATCAACCCAAATGAAGCATCTGCTGTTTCAAATTCATATCCTTCGTTTTCCATTTTTTTTAACTCTTCCAAAATTTCCTTTAAATCTTCAGGAGTCAAATCTTTTAAATTATGCTCTGCAGCTTTCATCAATATATTACTTCTACCTGATAGGTCTGAAACAAGGATTCTGCGTTTATTGCCCACAAGTGCAGGATCAATATGCTCAAATGTTGCTGAATTTTTATTCACTGCATTAACATGCATTCCACCTTTATGTGCGAAAGAACTTTCGCCAACGAACGAAGAACGACTGTTACTTTTTTCATTTGCAGTCTCATCAACAAACCTGCTAACCTCTTTAAGTTTATCAAGGTTATCTTTACATAGGGCTTTCATTCCCATTTTTAATTCCAGTGATGGAATAATAGAGCATAAATTAGCATTACCACAGCGTTCTCCAAACCCATTAATAGTACCTTGAATATGTCTAATTCCGGCTTCAACTGAGATTAGAGAGTTTGCAACTGCTAAATCTGAGTCATTATGACAATGAATTCCAACACATATATCTGAAGAGAATATTTTGACGACATGATTACAAATCGTTAAAATTTCTGAAGTTAAAGTTCCACCGTTAGTATCGCACAGAGTTATTGTTGAGGCACCATTTTCAACTGCTGCCCTTAAAGCTGACAAAGCAAAATCGGAATTATCTTTATAACCGTCAAAAAAGTGTTCTGCGTCAAAAATCACCTCGCGACCATTATCGCGAAGGTATGCACAGGAATCTGCTATGATCTGCAGATTTTGATCTGGCTCAATTCGAAGCACTTCATGGACATGCATTAGCCATGATTTTCCAAAAATAGTAATAACAGGGGCTTCTGATTCAAGCAGTTTTCTTATGTTATCATCATCCTCTACCTTATTAGAATTACGCCTGGTACTGCCAAATGCTGCTATTTTTGCATTTTTAAATTTTTTCCCTTTTACTGCATCGAAAAAAGATATATCCTTAGGATTTGATCCAGGCCAACCGCCTTCAATATAGGAAACTCCAAAATTATCAAGCATCTCTGCAATACTTAATTTATCATATTTGGAGAATGAAATTCCCTCTGCTTGTGAGCCATCTCTTAAAGTTGTATCATAAATTCTTACAAAATTTTCATTTAAAACATTCATAAATCACCATTATTTATCTGTTAGTCCTCCAAAATAAGCTAGAGTCATTAGCCTTTTGAAAAGAGACTTTTTTATGAGTACTTGAACTCGCTTCTTACTTATTGATAAGTAATAATATCATATTCCTAACTAGAAAGTTTAGCTTTTTGCCAGAGTTTTTCAAGTTCAGCTAATGAACAGTCTGACATTTTTACCTTTTTGAGGTTAAGTGCATCTTCCATAAACTGAAACCGCCTTTCAAATTTATCGGCTGTTTTTTGAAGCAGTTCCTCTGCAGTTTTTCTTTTTCTAAATCTACTTAGATTTACAACAGAAAACAAAATATCGCCTATTTCTTCGTCAATATTATCTTCATTTTTTTCTTTAAAGGCGTTTTTTAGTTCTAAAACTTCTTCATCAATTTTTTCTAATATTCCTGACACATTATCCCAGTCAAAGCCTGCTGCCGCTGCTTTTTTTTGGATAGCCCTTGAACGTAGCAGAGCCGGTAGGTTCTTTGGAATTCCGTCAAATATAGATTTTCTTTCTATTCCTTTAGCCGCTTTTTCTTTTGCTTTAATCTCCTTCCACAACTCAACAACCTGATCTGCTTCCTGCAATTTAGCCGATGACCCAAATATATGAGGATGCCTTCTTTCCATTTTTTCTGCAACTTCTTTTACTACTTCGGAAAAAGTAAAACGTTTTTCATCTTCCGCAATAAGAGAGTGAAACACAATATGCATTAAAATATCGCCCAGCTCTTCCCGTATATTTTCATCATCTTTAGCATCAATCGCGTCCAACAGTTCTGCTGTTTCTTCCACGAGCATGGGTTTTAATGATACATGTGTTTGCTTCCTATCCCATGGACACCCTTCTGGAGACCTTAAATGTTTAATTACTCCAATTAACTTCTCGATACTCTCTGTTTCAAGCTCCTGCTGCATATATTTCTTTTCCAAACTATTGATTTAAAATTTCATTGGCTCCATACGGAATTAAGGACTTACGGGCTTCACACTCTCCCAATTCTGATTACTTCCAATCAGTAATATCAAAAAGATACCTGTCAAAGTGCATTATTTTACGATCTTTATCACGTCCTATTACAACATAACTGTGAACACGTCTTAACTCTCCGTTTTTTTTCTTTATAGTATAATTCTGTTCAAAATGTTCAATATCAGATTTACTATATTCTATAATTTCTGACACTACTTTCTTTTTATGGCTGGGATGTATAATGTCAAAGTATTTTAGTTTGTTTGTTATAAATTCATCAGGTTCATAGCCAAACTGCTTTACAGTGGGAGATACATACTCAACCGAGGTCACATTATTAAGAAGACTGTAACGAAAAACAACAACTGGCCCGTTCATGAAAATTTTCCGTTCTCTGTGTAACAGCTTTTCAAGATTTTTTCTTTTCTCAATTTGTTTTTTTAACTGTATGTTTGTATTAAGTAGATCCTCGGTTCGTTTTAAAACTTTAGTTTCGAGTTCCTTTTTTGCATTTATTAATGAACTTTCAACTTCTTTCAGTTCGGAAACATCGGTTGCAACCCCTATCAAACCACCTAAGGTACCATCTGCACGCCTGTGCGCTGTCTCATAAAAAAATAGGTTCCTTATTTTTCCGGTTTTATCAGGGACTGATAGTTCATATATCTGGGTTTGTTCTCCCGACAAAAGTTTTAGCTCTTTTCCTCGAATTATTTCACTTGTTTTTTGTTCAAATACCTCAAACACTGTCCGTCCAATAATGTTGGTTTTTGTAAACCCAAACATCTCTTCAAATGCCAAATTGCAGACGTTAAAAAGTAGATCAGTGTCTTTCACAAACAACGGATTAGGAATATTATCCATAACACTTTGAAGAAAATGAAGCTGTTCCCTATGGAATTTTTCTGTCTTTTTTCTTTCAACAGCGTAACGAATAGCTAAAGACAGAAAATGACTTGTTATCTGTGATTTTATTAAATAATCCTGTGCTCCGTAGCGGACAGCATTTATCGCCAATTCAACATCTTCTTTACCTGTCAGAATAATAATAGGCAAATCCAAGCTGCAGGCCCGCAATTTTTTTAAAGTCAGCAATCCCTGACATTGAGGTAAAAATAGGTCCAAAAGCACAACATCAAAGTCTTCAGTCTCTATTTGAGAAAATGCTTTTGATAAAGAGGGGGCACAGGAAATTGAAAAAACAAACGCTTTTACTCCAGACAAAGATCGGGTTAAAGATTTTGTATATTCTAAATCCTCTTCAATCATTAATATTTTTATCAGCGATTCGGAAGGCATTTTTCTCTTATTCATTTATCTTATAAAATGTCATAGCATTAAATGTAGTTATTTCTGATAATTCCTTAATATTAATCTGCTTTATTTCCGCCAGTTTTTCTGCAACCTTTATAAGGTACTTTGGAAAATTTATTTTTCCTCTATATGGTTTCGGTGCCAGATATGGTGAATCTGTTTCAATCAATAATCGTTTCTCTGGAATAGCTGAAGCAAGACTACGGACATTTTCTGCAGCAGGAAACGTTACTATCCCAGTAATTCCGATATAAGCACCGAGCTCCAGAAATTTATCAAGCCAGAAACCGTTTCCAGTAAAACAATGTACAACAAATTTTCCTCCATCTTTAGCAAAATCTTTTAATATCTGATAAGATTCAGTATAAGCATCAAATTTATCATCCTTGTCTCTACAATGTACTATTATAGGTTTATTAAGTTCTAATGCTCGCTCTGAAAATATTTCCATAACTTTAAGTTGGCTTTTTCTATCAGAAAAACCATAAAAAAAATCGAGACCTATTTCTCCCACAGCTACCATTTTTGAATCCGAAAATAACTCATTAAAACAATTTAAATCTCCATTAAATTTAGATGCTTCATGTGGATGAACTCCTGCAGAAAACCAATAATTATCAAAAGCTTTCGCAAAATTAAATGATTCAACAGAACTTTCATAGTCCCCGCCGACACAAACCGCATACTCAACACTGTTTTGTTTTGCCTCTTCAACAATAATTTCAGGTTTTGTCTTTCTATCCCAATGAAAATGTGTATCGAATAATTTCATATTTCAATTTATTTATATTCGTTTATTGATTGTATGGCTATTTGTATATTTAAAATATAGTTTTACACACTTTAAACTCTTTTTACGAGTTAATCTATAGTCCAAATATTTCATCTATAGATAAAATTAAGGCCAAGGTGATAATTATGCAAATAGTTTCTCTTCTGAACTTCTTGTATTATTTTTTATAGAGTTCGTCAAATTAGTTTAATTAGAACATTTCTGGAAAGGGGTAATTCATAGTTTCTTTCCAGAACT
>CAZGAI010000026.1:0-15901 GCA_964523175.1 uncultured Victivallales bacterium
CATCTTTTGTTCCAATCCAGATAAGACCGTCGTTATCTTCAAAAAGATCAACTATTCAATTAGCAGATATTGAATCCGGCCCTGCTTTGTAATATTTAGTATCATACCCATCATATCTAACAAGTCCGACATATGAACCAAACCATAAAAATCCGTCTCTGTCCTCAATTATTTCATTATTTGTTTCTCCATCAAGATCAAATACCTTTCTGAATTCAAAAGGTTCTTCTTTGATAATAGTATTAACTTCTTTAATGGCAATTTCTTTTTTAGGTTTAGAGGTTTTCTCTATTTTTTGTTTAGAAGTTACCTCATCCTTTGCTTTGGTAGTATCTTCAGCAGATAAATTATAGAGAAGACTTAGTGTGATAATAGGTATAAAAAACAGAAGTATAGAACATTTTTTCATAAGAGTATTCTTTCACTTTTTCAGACTATAGAGAGTAAGTACGGCGGTCGTAAACCTGTACCTTCATTTATAGAAATAATCTAGACATTTAAGAACATATTAATTGGTGTAGTATCAAAAACCACTATTCATATTATAGATAGTTTAATAAATTGTAACTGGACATGTGAATAATTTCAATATACAGCTTAAGAATCGAGTAAAAACTTAGAGTTTTATTTAAGTAAAATACATTAAAAAATAAAGTTTCAGCTTTATCTTCATCGCTTCCACTCTAATGAAAAAGACTGAATAGAACCATCTTCGAGTATTAAATCGGTGCTTAATATTAAACAATTATTTTTAAATTCCATATTCCGCTTTTGATCTCCACCAATCCATTCCGGGATTAGAGCAACCTTTACATGATGAACAACACTTTTTTCAAACAGTGTATATGTCCCTGAATAACTAACATAAGCGGCTTTACCTTCAGTTATAGCATTTAGAGAAATTCCTTCTGCTATTAAACTGTTTCTTCCCCTGGAAGCAATAATGTTTGCAGACATAAAGCCGTCGATTGTATATGTTAATATTCCTATAGGTGTCTTGCCATAAGGATAATGGATGTTTCCCTTACAATCTTTCATTGTGCATTCAACCAGTTTCCATCCACCTATAATATTATCTTTATTCATGCTCAATCCCTTAATTTATTTCCAGTGCAACAATTTACTAACTTTTAACAAAGCCTTGAATTATATCACAAATTTTTTTAACATTAGGAGGCTCATTCATAGTTATATGGTTCCCTGTAATCTCAAATAATTCTAACTGACTTTCATCAATTAATCCCTTCCAGCCGTGCTCAATGTCAGTTGGCATAATTTTATTAACCTCCAAAGCTTTGAAGAATAAGACTTTTTTGCCTTTAAAACATGTAGGTTTACTATCAAAATAATTAAATAACAATTTTTGATTCTGTTTAGTTATATTCAAATTTTTCATTAATAAATCAGCATCATCAAATCCGGCTATCTTATTTGAAATAAAATAATCTATTAACTCTGACTCGTTATCCCCAATTCTATCAATATTTTCTTTAGTTTTGATAAATGTTTCTTTCTCTTCATTTGAAACTAAAAATTCAAATATTTCGGACGGTAACTTCAAGTTAGCAGGTTGTTTTTTAGGCCCGGGAGAATCTATCATGAAGGTTAAAACTTCTTCATTAATATCACTTAATATATTTGTAATCTCATATGCAACTAAACCTCCAAAAGAACTACCTCCAATAAAATATGGCCCTGATTTTTGTATTTTTCTTATTTCCTGGAGATACAGCTCAGCCATATCAACTAATGAGTCAATATTAGCATTGGAATCACTATACTTTGGATCCTGAATAGCATATATACTATTATCTCCTTTATAATCATTACAAAAATATCTATAAAATAAAATTTCTCCTCCTACGGGATGTATTAAAAAGATAGGTGGTTCAGAGCCATCTCTTAAGTTTATAATGATATTATTATTACTTCTATTATTGCTAAGCTCTGAATGGATTTTATGTATTGTTGAGTTAGCAAACATAAAGCTTGGAGATAGGTTAATATTTAAATGTTTGTTAATTTTACTAATAACATGTAAAGCATTTAGCGAATTTCCTCCCAGTTCAAAAAAATCATCATGCCTGCAAAGTTGTTCTATGCCCAACACATCATTAAATATTTCAGCAATTGCATCTTCCAGCTCTGTTGAATCATCATCAATTAATACCTTTTCCCTGATTTTTTTTTCAGCTATTTGTTCATTTTTATTAATTTGTAGAACTTCCTTATGTACTTTTTTTACAGTTGCTTCAGAAATCACAACATTTTCTTTTATTAAAGCATTGACTATTTCATTCAGGAGTTTTTCGCCATTATTAAATTCAGTTTTTGGTTTTTCTATCCAACATTTAATTTTATCGAACTGATATACTGGAAGATTAGGGACTAATTTCAAGTCCTCTATTTTATTTTTATGCATCAACTTCCAATCAAGCTTGTATCCGTAACACCATAATTTCCCCAATGCTTCATAACTTAAATTATTGGAAGAACCCTCTAGAGACTTAAATTCACGAGCAGAAGAGATAGTTTGAATCGCTTTAAGCGGAATAGTTTTTCCTGTTCTGTCTTTTTGGGTACAGCTATGCTGCCTTGCAAAATTTGACAATACATTGCCTGGGCCGAGTTCTATATAAACGGCATTTGGATACTTATTTAAAGTTGTTTTTATTCCATCTGAAAATAAAACGGTATTTCTAATATGTGAACTCCAATAATGTGGATCAGTAGCTTGAGCATCAGACATAAAAGAACCGGACAGATTTGAAATAATCTTTTTATTAGGCTTTCTCAGATTATATTTTGATATAAAATTTTCGAAGGGTTTTACAGCGGATTCAACCAAAAAAGAATGTGCAGCATGTTCAATATATAACTCCGTAGAGTCTATTCCGCTTTTTGTAAGCTGTTGTTTGATATTCAATATATCAGCAGCAAACCCAGAAATTACGCAAAATTCTGGAGCATTAATCACTGATAAATCTAATTTTTCATTATTTATAATTTTACTAACTCTCTCTGGTGAGGCTTGAATAGTAAGCATTTTTCCTTTTGGGGTCTTTTCCATCAACTTTCCTCTCTCTATAACAACTTCTAAAGCCTCTTCAAGAGAAAAAATTCCAGAATATGCTGCAGCCGCATACTCTCCTATACTATGTCCAATGCAGATATCTGGCTTTATCCCCCATTTTTCAAACTGCTTAGCCAGTGAATATGAGACAGAAAAGAGTGCAGGCATACCCATATCAAGTCTTTTTAACTCTTCTGATAATTCCTTTGTATTGGTGCTCGGCAGAAGTATTCTTCTAAAATCAAACTGCTTTCGAGATGATATAATATCAATACATCTGTCTAGGTACTTTCTAAATTCGTCGCACTCATTATATATGGATTTAGCCATGAAAGGATATTGAGAACCAAAACCAGAGAACATAAATATGATATTAGGTGAGCTGGATAACTGCTGTTTATTCAGTTCAAGTGGTGTGCCTAAAGTTTTAAGTTTACTCAAAGCTTCATCCACTGTGCTGCAGACTACATTATTTCTGAATTTAAATTCTTCCTTCTTAATCTGCAAAGAATAAGCAATATCAGCAAGTTCCAGTTTCTGCTCAGACTTAATATACTCCAACAATTCATTTTTATATACATTTAGAGCAGTCCGACTTTGGCTTGAAATAGGTATTATTTGCGGGTACTGAAACAGCTCTCTTGGTTCGGTAATTTTATTTTCATATTCTTCTAGAATCACATGTGCATTTGTACCACCAATTCCGAATGCACTTACACCAGCTCTTCTTGGATGCCCCTTTCTCTCCCAAAGCTGTTTTTCTGTTACTATCTTAAAAGGTGTATTTTTAAAATTGAGTTCAGGGTTAGGTTCAATATAGTTAATCTGAGGGGGAATAGTCTCAGTTTCCAGCATTTTACATACTTTAATAAATCCGGCAACACCTGCTGCAGAGTCAGTATGCCCTATATTTGCTTTTACTGCACCAAGTATGCAATCCGCTTTTTTATCTTTTGAAATATTTGCTTTAAAAGCATCTAACAAAGCTGTTACTTCAATAGGATCTCCTAGTTTTGTAGCTGTTCCATGACATTCTACATAATCTATTGTATCTGATGTAACGTCGGCATGCTTTTGTGCATTGATTATGCACTCAGTCTGACCGATTATACTCGGGGCGGTGTATCCTACTTTTCGATTTCCATCGTTATTTAATGCATATCCTTTAACAACAGCAAGTATATTATCTCCATCTCTTTCAGCATCTTTTAGACGTTTTAACAACACTACTCCGACACCGGCTCCTATTACAGTACCACTGCTGTTTATATCAAAAGTCCGACAATGGCCATCTCTGGAAGTAATCTTACCTTCCTGATAAACATAGCCATGCTGATCAGGCAAAGGTAAAGTAGAACCACCGGCTATAGCAATATTACATTTGTTTTGTGAAAGTTTTTCACACGCTTCTTCAATTGCAGTTAATGATGTTGAACAAGCAGTATCTATATTTAAAGACGGTCCTGTTAAGCCAAGCAGATAGCTTGCTCTTGTACCTATATAGTTACTACCGCTCATTGTATTTGCTTCCCATAAATCGATATCCATACCCTGAACTTGATTGGGCAGTATATGCTCATGCAAATAATTGCTTTTCCCGGAACCTGCGAATACACCAATATTATGTTCTGAACGGGTATTTAAGTAACCTGATTTCTCCAAGACTATCCAGCAATGTTCAATAAATTTCCTGATTTGAGGATCCATAAATGATGCTTCTTTTGGAGACAGCCCCCAAAAAGAAGCATCAAATTTTTCAATATCTTTTATTCGGCCTCCGGCTGAAATGAAATCAGGATCTTCTGCCAGTTCTACTGATATTCCAATATCAAGACATTCTTCTTTACTTAAACGCTCAATACATTCTATACCATTTTTTATATTTTCCCAAAACTCTTCAACAGTATCTGAACCGGAAAAAGACCCAGAACAGGCTACTACAGCTATTTCTTTATTGTTACTGGAAAAATCACCTGTAGTATTTATATGATACTGTGCTTGCATATCCTGATTCACATCAAGGATAAACTCGCTGAACTGTCTTATCGTAGGATATTTAAACAAATCTGAAACATTTACCTGCTCGATGCCCAGCTGTTTTTCAAGTTTTGATTTTAACTGAATTACTTTAATAGAATGACCACCAATATCAAAAAAATTATCATTAACACCGATATCCTGAATTCCAAGTATTTCTTCCCAGGCAGTAACAAGCCTACCTTCAAATTCGTTCTGAGGAGGAAGGGGAACTCCTTTGCTCTTCGACTCAGGTTCAGGTAAAGCTTTCCTGTCTATTTTGCCGCTGGCATTTAAAGGCATATCTTCAAGCTTAACAAATACCGACGGTATCATATAATCCGGAAGCTTTTCTGAAAGATAAGCACTCAACTCTGAACTTTGAACTTTGAATTCTGAATCTGTTTGAACATAATAGGCTACAAGATATATATCTGCCGGCTCTCTTAGCTTACTTAACACAGCACACTGTGATACTAATGGATTATCCTGCAACTTTGATTCTATTTCACCTAACTCTATCCTAAAGCCTCTTATTTTTATCTGGTTATCGTTTCTTCCTATGAACTCTACATCACCATGTGAGAGCCAGCGACAAATATCACCTGTTTTATATATTTGTAAGTTTCTTCCACACTCTCTATCTTCATCACTCAAAAATGGGTTATCTATAAAGCGTTCTTTTGTTAATTCAGGACGGTGCAGATAACCACGCGATAAACCATCACCACCTATATACAGCTCTCCGGGAACTCCTATTGGAACCGGATGCATTTGATTATTTAACATGTAAAGATTAGTATTATTTACAGGTCTTCCTATATTGTTAATATTATCACTATCCACTAAAGTACCAGTTGAATAGATAGTCGTTTCAGTAGGACCATAGTAATTATAAAGTTTTTTTACTTTGGACCAATACTCACCAGTCCTTTTATCACAAGTATCACCGGCAAAAATAACGCTATCTAGATATTTATACTCATTTTTAGGAAAAACAGATAAAATAGCAGGAGGGAAAAATGAATAATTTATTTTATTCTCATTTAGGTATAAAGATAACTTATCCGGATCTTTCTTTATACTGTCAGAAAATATATGAAGCTCTCCTCCTGAAATAAGTGAACTGAAAAATTCAGATACAGAGACATCAAACGCAAATGAAGCATAAGCTGAAATCATTCTATGTTTATCATCAACTTTATATACACTCTTTAATGAGTAAATAGTGTTTATCAGAGATTTATGTTCAATCATGACCCCTTTAGGTTTACCGGTTGAACCTGAAGTGTAAATAATGTACGCTAAATCTGTTGATTTATTTATATGTTCAGGGTTTGTATCGGGAGCTTGGGATATATCATTCCAGTAAGCGTCTATACTTAAAGGAAGACAGTCAGCTTCAGTTAGAAAAAGTAAATTGTGAATATTTTTAGAGGATGTTAATATCATTTTACATCCACTGTCACTTATCTTGAATTTAAGCCGTTCCTCAGGATCAGCAGAATCAAACGGCACATAAGCTGCACCTGATTTCTGTATTCCCAGTATCCCTACAATCATCTCTAATGAACGCTCAGTATAGATACCAATCAGGGTATCCGGTTTTACTTCTGTTCCCCATAGATCGTTATAATTTTTTCGGATAGTATGAGCAAGCTGGTTGGATTTTTCATTAAGCTCTCGGTAAGTCAGCTTTCTATCTTCAAAAACAACTGCAATATTGTCAGGTGTTTTATCTACCTGCTCTTCAAATAATTGATGAACAGTCTTTTCCTTTGGATAATAAGCTTCTGTCTTATTCCAGTCACATATTATCGTTTGGTATTCAGAATCAGTTATTATTGGAATGTCTTTTACTGTTTTACTGTCATTTGATATAATGCTCTCAACAATAGTTAGATAATGCTGAGATAATCTCTGTATTGTACTTTTGTTAAACAAAGAGGTTTTAAAATTGAAAGATATATTCAATTGATCAACTGACTCATGAATAAGTAGTTCTAAATCAAATCGCGATCTATTATGCTTAGGAAAACATAAATTTAATCTGTCATCTTCGTTTTCTACATAAATATGACTGAATGCAAAATCAAAAATTGGATTTCTTCCGACTTTAGTATTTTCGCTTAACTCTTTTACTACTCTGTTAAAAAAACTATGCTGGTTTGACTGGATTTCAAGAAATTCTTTCTGGACAGCCTGAAACTGTTCTTTGACTAAAGAATCATTGGTTATTTTATTTACAAAAGGTAAATAGTCATTAAACAGGCCAATCATATCTTCAGTATCAGCCCCAGTTCTTCCGGAGACCTGCACTCCTATCAAAATATCTTCCTGGTTAGCATTTATTGAGAGTAACATAGAGTATGCAGTTAACATAATAGTTCTCAAATCAACACTATTTGATTTTGATAAATTTTTTATTTTATCAGTAATATCTTTATCAAATACTATGCTTACATCATCTCCAATATAACTCCATTCATGTTCTCTCATTCTATCTAAGGGGAATTCCAAAGGAGCAATATTACTCTTCAATTTTTTGAGCCAGTAATTATGTTTCAAATTACGCTCATCCCACTCAGTTCCAATAGTTTCACTTTGTGCATAATCTTTAAGTTGAAACCCAAGTGGATTCATTTCTTTATCGTTATAAAAAACAAAAAGATCTTTGCATAGTTTGACTGCTGAAGTTCTGTCGCATAAAATAGGATGGACATCAAGAAGTAATACATGTCTATCATTCTCTATCCTGAAAAGTTTCACCCTGAAAAGTGGAGGTTTGCCTAAATCAAAAGGTTGAACAAAAGAATCAATTTCAGTGTCTAATTCCTCTGAATTAATACCTGTATACTCTTTATTATACTCAACATTTTCTTCAATACACTGAACAATCATTCCATCTATAATTTGAAAGTATGTCCTTAAGGGTTCATGATAGTGAACAAGCTTGTCAAAGGCAACTCCTAATTGTTCAACGTTCAAATTACCATTTATCTCTATTGATATAGGGGTATTAAAAGCAGCTCCCATCTTTCTTATTTCGTTACTGAAATACATTTTTCTCTGTCTTTCTGTAACTTTAGTGAATGCTCCTTCAATAGATGGCATAGTCAATAGAAGAGGTTCTTTATTCTCTGTAAGAGAAATATCTTTTATTAATAAATTTGGATTATAAGCAATTTGTGAAAGTATATTTAAATAGCAATTCACAAAGTCTTTAACTGTAGTAGTTTTTAGGAGAGATGTTTTATAGCTTACAAATATTCTGAAGTGATCATTGCAACTGACGTTTCGTATTATTTGAAAAGCGATGTCAGCGTGGGTTGTTTCCGGCGGGGTACTTGAGCATTTATCATAAAACGATAACGACAAATCATTTTTCTCTATCGTTTCAAGCCTTACTAAATTAAAGTCGAAATCAAATAACGAATTTCTTCCACTATCAGTCTTTATTGTCATGAATTCAAGTAAATCCTCAAGCTGACAGCTCTGATTTTCCTGTGTATTTTTGATTGCTAAGGCTACTTCATGTATATAATTCAGAAAATGTAAATCCTCTTCCGGTGCAGTTCTAATAGGTAATGTATTTACAAATACCCCTATTAAATCACATGACTCCTTATTAGGCCTACCTGCTAAAACAATTGTGGAAATAATATCAGATTGTTCGGAATATTTTCCGATCAATATATGAAAAACAGAAAGAAGAAGTGTATAAACAGAAACATGATTGTTTTTGGATATTACTTTTAGCCTATCAATTATTTTTTTATCAATATCTTTATAAAATTCACTGCCTTTGTTGTTCTGTTCAGCTGTTCTCTCAATATCATAGGGAAATTTTAATTCATTGACAGGTTTGTTTAGTACTGTTTTCCAGTATTTCTGCTGTTTTTTATATTTTTCTGATTTCTTAAATTCTACTTGTTCTTTTACATAATCTTCATATTTATAGTCTATTGAATTTGGTGTCTCATCATAGTAGTATGATAGAAGGTCATTAAAAAGAACACCTACAGAAGTACCATCAAATATACTATGATGAATATCTAAGAAAAACATATGTTTATTATCTGCATATTTGATCAATTTAACATAGAATAATGGAGCTTTTGAAAGGTCAAATTTATGTTCAGAGTCTGCAATAATTTTATCCAAATGATTTATATCTGCTTCCACGTACTCTGTTTCATACTCTACCTCATCTAAAACAGATGCAGCAATATTGTTGTTATCATCAATATAAAAACACTTTCTTAGTGCATCATGCCTCTTTACAACTTTTTCCCAGGCATCCCAAAACAGTTTTTTATCCAGTTTTCCAATAATATCAATAGATACTGCACAGTTAAAAGAAGTACCGGTATTATCTCGAGTACTTACTGTGTACATTCTTTTTTCTACCGAAGATGTATCATGCTCTATCCTATTAGACATTTCATATTCCTTAAATTAAGATGTTTATAGATGTCCGATGCTGCAGTAAATATTATATAGTATTTGTGTACACTTCTTAAAAAATCAATAAATGAACAATAAATAAACATAAAAGGTATATATCTGTTTACATTAAGCAGGAGCGTTCTTTAATATTTAAACATATTTCATTAAAAAAACAATTGTTTTTCCTAAAAAACAAGTAAAAGGCATTGATACAAAGGTAATAATTTGTATAATTACTTTTAAACTTTTTTAAAAAAAGTTTTTTGAACTCTTTTTTCACAACGAAAGAAAACACAAAGAGAAATAAAATCTGATTTAGATACTAATAAGGAGAAGCAACCAATGGAAGTAAGTCAATTTTTCAAAGTTGAAGATAACGTTCTATCTGTAACTGTTGAAGGTGAGTTTGATAGAGATTTAGCTCTGCTTGTACAGGAAAAACTTGATGGATACAAGGATAAAAAACTAAAAAAAATAATCTTTGACCTTAAACAACTTAGCTTTTTAGCAAGTTCAGGGTTAAGAGTCTTTATTTATTCAAAGGAACAAGTTACTCCTGATGTTGAAGTTATAGTTACAGATGCTAAAGATATTATTAAGCGAGTTATAAAGATGAGCGGAGTAAGTGGATTACTCAATATAATAGAATGATTAAGAAATTTACTGCAGATACTTCAGAACTAAAAACAGTAATATCCTGTATGAAGTCATGGTTAGAAAACCATAGCATACATCAGAATATATGTGAAAAATGTCATATAATTTGTGAAGAAGTTTTTACAAATACTGCTCTATATGCATTTTCTAACAGTAATAAGTCATTCCAAGAATCAGATTCTTTTATAGTTAGGCAAAATGATCATATCTCTGTAGAGTTTATTTATATTGATAATGAAACTATTTCTTTGATTTTCTCCGATACAGGCACCCCCTTTGATTTAGTTACCTATTACAAATCATCTTCTGAAAAAGGTATAAGCTCAATGGGGGGCATGGGAGTGAGAATAATAATTCAGATGTCTGATAGCGTTAACTATAAGCGTAGGAATAATAGAAACATATTATCAATTAAATTATGTAAAGACTCAAATTAACATGATACTGTCAAGAAAAGAAAAAATAATCGAAATTATACTATCCTTCATAGTATGTATATGTTTTTTTTCTTCAGCCCATATTTATATAATAACAAAACTCTTAAATTTACGTGTAGGCATCCTTAATGCAGCCCGTCATATGCTTGATATGCCCGGAGGTATTTGGCTTTTTGGCTGGATATCAGCTATAGGATTATTCTATTTTTTTTATAAATGTTTTTTCTTTTCCATTAGGAAAAGGCATAAAGTTAATATTTATATTATCATTCTGCCAATATATCTCTTTTACTTAATTATTTATTTCCCTTTCTACTTTTTACCATTTTCTGAGTTAACGTGGTTTTTCTTTGATCTTTTTGGTTTTGTTTTGAGTACTGCTTATCTCATAACTGAATTAAGATTTTTTTTAGGAAGCTACGATAAAAGATCAATTAATTTAAAAAAATCTTTACTAAAGCAGAAAGTCACAACTACCCAAAAAAGGAAACTTGTAATAGAGCTTAAAGGAGCTCGCAAAATACAGGACACTATACTTCCTGTATTTAGCCAGGAAAATTTAAATGATTATAGAACAGCTATTTTTGCTAAACTAAAGCCAGCAAAATTTGTAAGTGGTGATTTTTATACATATGCATTATTAAATAATAGTAATATTTTTTTTGCAGTAGTAGATATTAGTGGCAAAGGTATGTCTGCAGCAATGTTTATGTTAAGGGTAGATACTCTTATCAAAGAAAAATTAATCAAATATAGTGACTGTCTTGATACGTTTATGTTTAAAGTTAATAATGGTTTAAAGTTTAATAATAATATGTGCATGTTTGCTACCTTGTGCTGTGGTGTTCTAAATGCAGATACCGGAATTCTCAAAATGTGCAATGCCGGACATACACAACCTATCATTTTTCAAAACAATAGATACAAATTGCTGAATACTTTTATAAATCCAATGATAGGAGCTGTAAATAATATTGAATACAAAACAGAAGAGTTTACTTTGTCCAAAAGTGATAGAATAATACTCTATTCAGATGGTTTAATAGACTTCCCTATTATCGGCAAAACTCATTATACATGTGAAGATTTGATTAATGAGTTTAATTCTATTAAGCACTTACACCTACAAAGTTCAGTCGAACATATAATGGATAAGATTGAATTGCTTCAGAATAATAGATTAATGGATGATATTACTTTGCTGGGATTAGAATATTTATAAAAAAACCTTTAGCCTGCAAACCTATTAAATACAGACTAAAGACTACTATTAAGGATTATTCCAAATGATAGTTTTTCTGAATATTCAGAAAAACTATTAAATATTTTTAATTTTTTTGACCTCTAATATTTTATTTCCCATCTTTAAACCTGATCCTAAAGATACAACACGCCTTACTACCTTAAGGTTATTTTCTGCTGGAATAACATAAGTATCACTAAGTTTTTTGTAATAGGCAACATCAAGTTTCATCATCTCTACAGCCAGTAATCCATTCGCATAAAGATATTCTGCATTTTCGTACTCACTGGTACTGACAACCTTTTGTGCATGTAATTTTTTTGCTCTATCAATATCGGTCTTTGCATCTTTCATCAATTCCTGAGCTTCTTTTAAAGAATACTCCAGGGCTTTTATCTGAAGGTCAAGATCTGAAGTATCGAATTCAACAAGCGTTTCGCCCTTTTTAACAATCTGTCCTTCTTTTGGTAAAAAAGTAATTGTGTCTCCCTGAATATATGTGGTAAGCTGCATTGTATGGTCAGTCAATGCGGCAGAGGCAGAACTACCCAATTGTTCTATTTCCATTATTGCAGTGCCATACTGTACACCGGCATTAACACAAATTAAATTCCTTGTGACTTTACAATCATAGGGTGCCTTAAAAGTGTAATAATCAAGAGCAAGCTCCAATTGTTTGAGCTCAAGATCTGTCTTGACTACTCCATACATACATTTATAGTAATCTACAAGCTCATCTTCCTCTGCTGCCAGACTTATAGCATTTTTTTTATAAAGTTCATTAGCTCTGGCAATGTCAGTTTTTTTATCTTTCAGGTGAGCCTTACACTTTTTCAGCTCTAGTTTTGCTTTTTCAACACGGTTTTTATGCCACCAGTCATAGAATTTATAAAGGATCTCCCCTTTTTTGACTGTGTTTCCTTCCTCGACCTGGTAACTAATTGCTGCGCCATTTACAGGTGACGTTACCATTTCAGCAAAAAGCGACGATGAAACAGCCATCATTATAAGTGCCAATACTATTTTCATACCTCTTACCCTCCTTTGATTTTTATTTAACTTCTTCAACAGTTAAATCTTGTGAAATACACTCTTTCAACTTCGCTTCTACTGTATTGCGAATTGTTATTTTTGAGTTAGGACAAGCTGCGCATCTACCTTTAAGCCTAACAATAACAGTATTACCGCTTAAATCTACAAGTTCAATACTTCCGCCATCCCTTTCAAGCATTGGACGAATATCGTTATCGATAATATCCTGAACTTTCATTACTTTCTGTGCAAAAGTTAATGCTGCAGGTGCTTCTGATACTTCAGATTTATTATCAACTACATCCCAGATTCCGTCAAGGATCTCCTGAATTTCACCTTTACATTTACCGCATCCGCCACCGGCTTTGCAATAGTGTGTAATTTCATCAACTTTATGAAGATTATTTTCTTTAGCAAGACGTCTAATCTTAACATCTGTAACACCGAAACAGTGACAGATTATATTTCCTTCATGATCTCCTTCGTGATCTTCTTCATATACTTCGCCGCGATAATCAGCAATCGCTGCCTGTAAAGCTTCCATACCCATTACAGAACAGTGTATTTTTGCATCCGGCAAACCGCCGAGCTTATCTACTATCTCATTATTTGTAATATTCTTAGCTTCTTCAATGGTAAGACCTTTTATCATTTCTGTCAAAACTGAAGAAGAGGCTATTGCGCTCCCACAGCCGAACGTCTGAAATTTAGCATCTGCGATTCTGCCGTCTTCATCAAGTTTAAAGGTAAGCTTCAAGGCATCACCACAGCTAATATTCCCAACAGTTGCCGAACCGTCCGGATCTTTAACTACTCCGACATTTCTAGGATTTAGAAAATGATCCATTACTTTATCTGAATAATCCCACATGATTAATTCCTCCTATATTCATGTTCACCACTAATAAACACTAATAAACACTAATTTTTATAATTCGTAAAATTCTTAGTATAAAACTAAAAAGTAAAAGTACAGTCTCAGAGCAAAAAAACAATTTTAACTTGTTGAAATTAGTAAAAATCAGTGTCAATTAGCACATTAAATTTGCTTAAATACAAAATAGACAGGATAGTAGCCATGAATATACAGGACCATATACATAATTTTATTATTAATAACAGATCTTCTAATTTCACCCTTGAAGATTTTAAAAACTCTCTTGATAGCGCAACAGAATCTCCAACGAGAATACTGGAAGATCATCTTGAAGAAAGCCCGTTACTCTTTACATCATCGGATAAAACAGCACTAGAAAAGAGTTATACCTCAAGAAAAAACTTTTTCTATAAAGCTGAATTTATAGTAACACCTACTGCTCTTGAAATACAAAAAGGAATCCTGTTTTCCGGACACAGGTTTATACCTTTTTACTCACATGAAATATACCCCACAGAGTCTTTCAAAATAAAGACAGGCTCTGGAGCTATAATAGAAACTAAAAAACTGAAGTTCAAACTTGAAGACCTATACTATTACTATTCTCTGCTCGGTGCAGAAGGTATTATTGATGAGCTCAGCGCTGATCACATCGAAAATGTTGATTTAGTAGGTAACCCTTCTCAAAAAATAAATGTAACAGTTTTTGATTTCAGTGAATTTTACAAAAAAACATCTTTTATTCATGGAATGTCACTAAAGTTTTCAGTTAACGACTGGAATGAAGGAAAATTTTCTGTTTCTATACATAAAGAAACAGTTACAGATGATAAAAAACATAAATGGTTTGAAACTTTAGAAGAAGGACTTATTAAAGTATTCGAAAAAATTGGTCCCTATTTGGAAATACCTGAACAGTTGGCAATTGGGTATTATTATTCCGGCTCATCTATTTTAAAATCACCGCCCTGCTCTATCAACGATTTTATTAAAAGAAGTCAAAAAATACAGATTAAATTCCATGAAAAAAACACCATCCTCTGGTATTCAGCTGATGATAGCATTTCTCAGGAACCTGTAGACGAAATGGTATCTATTTCACAGGGTACTATCGAATCTCTCGATGCTATACTTGATGAACTTGGATTACTCATTACATCAGTTGAAATTGAAGCTTTTAGCAGAGATTCACTGTTTTCAGGAAATAATAGTTTTGCATCAACTCTTCACAAACTTTTCCCTAAATCAGGACTTACATTCAAAGATAAAGCACAGGAAACTGCTTTTTTCAACCACCTGGAAGAACTGTGGGAAGATATCACAACAGATTACAATGCTGATGTAGACAGCATAATCGCATCTCCCAGAAAAGATATACTGGATAACCTGGAAATACTTTATAACTGGTTTAATGATACTCAATCGCTGATAATAGAGAAAGGTGAAACTATTGAATCAGAAATAACTGAACTCCATAAAAATATTAAAACAACTAGAAAAATATTAGACACACTTAACCGCAACCAACCTGATCTTGATCTGGAAGATACCGAACAGTTAAATGAAATTATTTTTAATCAACTTCAAAAAAATAATGATTTAATTGATATCGTCAATTCTCTAATTGATTAGATAATTACAGCTAAAACAGCCCACCAGCATGAGGTTGATATTTTGGCTGATATTCGATTAAATTTTGAAGTTTTATCAATAAAGAAACTTAGTGAATATTGAAGACTAACTTTTGAATAACTCACCCCTTAATCCTCTCCCGGGAGGGGAACCAAAGGGGGTGGGTGACGAGCATCAGCAATCATATATCGTTTGGTTTCAGGGGAGCAAGATACCAAATCAGCAGATAATTACTTAACAACCTTCTAAATCTATCATTCAGCTATAGCTAAAAACCGACAAATCCAATATAATTTATAGTATTATTTTTTCTTATTATATAAAATTGAATAAAGGACTGAATGAAGACTGCTAGAAACATTCTGCTGTTACTTGTAATTATAACAGTTTTAGTTGCAATGATTGCTTATGTGCCCGGATTTCGCCATATAGGAAGTATAAGTAAAAGCTTTATTCCAATGGCTCCAAGTACAGCTTCCGCTTTT
>CAZGAI010000027.1:0-15887 GCA_964523175.1 uncultured Victivallales bacterium
AACATCCAACATCCAACATCCAACATCCAACATCCAACATCCAACATCCAACATCTGAAATATTAATAGTTATCTTTTGCCTTTTTCATTAAATGAATGAACACATCTTCGATTGTTGTATCTGTATTACTCCAGCAGTACTCAGGTTGCATAAATTTTTGAACAGCTTTATCAAGTTCTACTGTATTACTACCACTAATATGCATAACATTACCAAATGCTAAAACCTGCTCTACAGCAGGAAATTTTTTCAATTCCATAGCCAAGGCCAATAAATTTTTTCCCTTAACAATCCATGTTTTTAGTCCTTCACGTAAAATAATATCATCTATTGTACCTTTAGTCAGCATTTCTCCGTACGCAAGATAAGCGAGTCTATGACATCTTTCCGCTTCATCCATATAATGAGTGGTTACCAAAACTGTTATCCCTTTTTCCTCTGAAAGATGATGAATTGTATCCCAGAAATCCCGTCTGGCTAATGGGTCAACACCGGCAGTAGGTTCATCAAGAAGAAGAAGTTTAGGATCATGTAGAAGGCATGCAGCAAGTGACAGTCTTTGCTTCCACCCACCAGATAAACTACCGGCTAATTGTTTCTGCCTTCCAGTCAAACTATGTTCTTCAAGTACTCTGTCTATATCTTTCTTTATATTTTTAACACCATAAAGTTTCGCTACAAATTCCATGTTTTCTCTGACAGATAAATCTTCATAAAGACTGAATTTCTGTGTCATATAGCCAATTTGGCTTTTTATTATTTCCTGTTCGGTCAAAACATTATAACCAAGGCAAAATCCTTCACCTGAGTCAGGAACCAAGAGGCCGCATAGCATTCTTAAAAAAGTAGTTTTACCACTGCCATTTGGTCCCAGGAATCCATAAATACCTCCATACCTGACCTGCATGTCCACATTGTTTACTACAACTTTACCACTAAATGATTTAGTTATATTCTTTACATTTATCGCGTATTTTGAAGGATTCTGCATTGTTCTTAGTTCTTACTCAACTTTCAGATTTAATAAATCCTTGTTACGTTGTTTATAATAAAAGAATTAATATATTGTCAGTAATTAATTTAACCCCTATAACAGATAATTTAAAGCAGGATTATATATTCGTAGATAATGAAATGCAGGCTTCTTTGGAAAAGATTTAATTTTTTAAAATTCTCAAGAAGTACTGTCGGATTACAAAAAGCCACGGGTAAACTATTGAATCAATAGTATATACTATTATCATCTGAGCATTTTTTAAAAAGAGTTCATTAAAAAATATTTTTCCCGAAAAAAAGATCAATGGGCGGCATTTCTAGCAACAGACACATCTCTGAGTAACGAAAAAAAATTAGAAATTTATGCAATCCGATGGCATACCATCAAAGACAACTATTGCGGCAACGATTCTTGAAATCAGCCAGCTTATCAAATTTAACCACCTGAATTGGGTTTGTATTTTTAGTCTTTTTGTATAATCCCAGAGTGTAACCAATAATCTTAAATTAAAGATTCCGATATAATTAGATCATTTCGGATGCAAATTTGTTTGATATTTAACCAGCATTAAAATGCGAGTCTATCAAACATCATCGTTTTGCGATATTTTAAAACTGCAAAGCAGTTTGGCTTGTGTGTCTACTTTTGTTGTAGTTTTATAAAGTAGCGATGAAATCTTTTGATAGTTTCAATGTTCTGCTCTTTAAATAATCCTTTTGAAACATGTAATTTGTAGTTGTCTATTACTTTTTCCATGGATAAATCATTAAAACATCTTAACAATATCCCAAATATGATACCAGTACGGTGCTCACCGCACAAGCAATGAATTAGCACGTTGCCGTCGCTATATTGAATATACTTTATTATTTGAGATATTTTATTTAAAAAAACTTCTCTATTTGGATATTTAGCCGGATTATCACTGAAATGGAGGATTTGAATATAGTTTTGCCCTCCAACACTCATGAAAGCATTTTTCTCTTTCAGGTTTAATTCATCTAAATTGTATACCCATTTTGCGGAAAAAAGATTAATGATTGTTGTTATATGAGCATTTTTTACCAATGATTTTAAGCCATCAGGGTTTGGCCCAAAGGTTGCCGAGCGAAAAACGATCTTGCCCCCATTCGGGAAATTGATATATTCATAGCCAACATTACTATATGTGCTTAACAGTTTAGTAAAGGTCTTAACAAACAACGCATGATTGCTTGTGTATAACTTATGTAGCTCACTACTTTGAGGAAATGGTTTTGTACTACAATTGCTGGGGATTTTTGCTTTTTCATCAGGGATATTGTTATTATCCCCTGATTGGTAGACACTTCCAGAACAACCAAGCAACAGTAAAACTATAAATATTCCATAGATTAAGTAACCTCGGAATGGCAGGCATCGTAATGTTCGCTTCAAATTTAATTTACTCTTTAACAACATAATAACGACAAGTGTTATGGATTAATACTAAAACTCAAAATTTCTGATTTCTCTTGCATTATATGATATTTTGTAATTGCCGTCAATAGCCTCAAAGAGCTCTTTTGCACATATTTTTGAAGATCTTCAACAAAGTTTGGATAGGTGACTGAGACGGCTCTCTGCATTTTCCAGGGCCATTATAATTCTATGATCGTTATAGCCGTTGACTGTGGTTCCTTTCAGCTTTGATCCTTTGATAACCAGTCCATCTTTCAGTTCAGCAATATCTGTATCCATTTTTTTCTGTTATTTTGCTATTGCAGAGATGCGACCAGTTTCCTTAATCCTTACATGTTGAACATTTCCAAGCACAGTTTTTACCTTTCGTATAGTCTGGAATAGGATTCAGGTCATTTTTGGTTTCACCACACAATTTATCGTCTCAGAATACAATAGCATAGGTGTCATATGTTTCTACCTTCATTCCTCTCTGCTAAATACTAATATCCACTTCAATAGGCTGTCCGGGATGTAGTTTTACATTATCAGAGGAGTTAAACCTAGCTTCAATTAAATACATATACTTTTTGTTATTTTTAAGGCTGTAAATAAAGGGATCAGTATACTCAGCATTAGGTGAGATATAGCTCACCGTAGCTTCAATAGGCTTTATTACATTGCTAAGGTTTATTAATACTTTATTTCCCAATTTCACTTTATTTACAACTTTACCATCTACAAAAAATACCGCTTTAATATTTTCTGGAGGCAGCAGGCTTATGACAGGTTTACCAGCCTGTGCAAATTCCCCTTCCCTAAAAAATGTATCAAAGACAAACGCATCTTTCGGGGCGGTCTGAGTAACCTGCTCCATTTCCCATTTAGAATAGTTCGACTGTGTATCAAGAATTTTTTTGAGAGACTCTACCGCTGCTATTTTATCAGGTCGCTGAGATAGTTCCTGAAATTCAGCCCAGGCTCTTAGTCCTTGGCTCATCTTAAGAGCAGCTTTATGTATATGAGTAATTTTTTGCTGATCTTTGTATGATACTGCTCGATCTTTCTCAAGTGACGTATACATATTGTCACCGATACCAGTACCTTCAGCGATAAACTTGATAGCTTCTGCAATATTAGTCCAGAGTTTTAGTTTATCAGGCCTAGCGCCTTTTTTCATGTCTTTAATATAAAAATTCACACCATTTGCCGCCTGAGTATACATATCAAAATTTGCGTACTCTTTCTTACCTTCAAGTTTAAACAGCTTAGTGCCTTTTTTTACCTGATCACCTTTAGAAACATATACATTTTCAATTTTCCCATTACTATAAGCAGAAATATAAACAAAATCCGCCTCAATATATCCGTTACTAAGATCTTTTTCTTTCTTGCAGGAAGTTAGAATACTAACAAAGAAAACTAGAGCGGCAATAAAAAATAAATATTTTTTAGACATAATAAGAAACCTTAATCAAGTTAAACTTTTTTATTATTTTATCATAGAATTCATTTAATAACGACATCTATACGACAAAAAATTCTCTTTTTACAAACAAAAAAAACGTTTTGATTAATATAAAATTAATCAATACGCCTAAGAAATATATAAGCAATCAGTGTAATAAAACCCTATACACCGGCTGATTTAAATGTATCACTTACAATTTTTTCTGCTTCCTTCTGGATTTGTTTCAAATGCTTGGTGCCTTTAAAACTTTCTGCATAAATTTTATATACATCTTCTGTGCCGGAGGGACGTGCAGCAAACCAACCGTTTGCAGTAACAACTTTCAGCCCACCTATTTCAGCCTGATTACCTGGAGCTCTAGTTAATTTAGCTGTAATTTTATCTCCGGCAACTTCAGAAGCCGTTACCTGATCAGGTGAAAGTTTTTTCAAAACATTTTTCTGTTTTGAATTTGCTGGAGCATCTATTCTTTCGTAGACAGGAGCACCAAATTTTTCAGTTAGCTCTTTATAATGAATACCTGGATCTTTTTTAGTTTTGGCAGTAATTTCTGCAGCTAAAAGAGATAATATCATTCCGTCTTTATCTGTAGTCCAGACTGTTCCATCTTTTCTTAAAAAGGATGCTCCGGCACTTTCTTCTCCGCCAAAACCGAAAGAACCATCTACTAAACCATCTACAAACCACTTGAATCCGACAGGAACCTCCGCCAGTTTTCTACCGAGGAATGCTGCTACTTTGTCAATAATAGAACTACTGACAAGAGTTTTACCCACAGCTGCATTCTTTTTCCAGCCTTTACGGTTTTGAAACAGATACCATATAGCTACAGACAGGTAATGATTAGGGTTCATTAAGCCGGAACTAGGTGTGACAATACCATGTCTGTCAAAATCCGGATCATTACCCCAGGCTATATCATATTTATCTTTTAACGCCACAAGTCCGGCCATTGCGTAAGGAGAAGAACAGTCCATTCTTATTTTACCGTCTCTGTCAACGGTCATAAAGCTGAAGGTAGGTTCCGGATAGGCGTTCATTAAATCAATATTCAGTTTATAATAATCAGCAATTGGTTCCCAATATCCCAAGCCTGCGCCACCAAGTGCATCAGCACCAAGTTTCAAGCCAGATCTTTTAATAACATCCATATCAATTATGTTTTCAAGGTCTTTGACATAAGACATTACATAATCAAATTTATGTGTAGTAGGAGCCTTTAATGCCCTTTCGTAAGGCATTCTCTTTATGTTTTTATTGCCGTTTTTCAGAAATTCATTTGCCAAATCAGCAACCCATTGAGTAATATTGGTATCAGCAGGACCACCATTTGGGGGGTTATATTTAAAACCACCGGCGCTAGGTGGATTATGTGAAGGTGTTACAACAATACCATCAGCTAAACCGCTATCTTTACCCTTGTTATATTTCAAAATAGCATGTGATATAGAAGGTGTTGGTGTATATCTGGATACACCATCATGAATCATTGTATCAACCCCGTTACCGGCAAGAACTTCTAAAGCTGTAATAAAAGCAGGCTCTGAAAGTGCATGTGTGTCAATTCCGATAAATAACGGGCCGTCTATTCCTTCTTTTTTCCTATAAACACAAATGGCCTGAGTAATAGCAAGAATATGGTTTTCATTAAATGTTGAATCAAATGAACAGCCTCTATGCCCTGAGGTACCAAAAGCTACTAGCTGTGATTCTTCTGACGGATCAGGCTGCTGAGTGTAATAAGCACTGATTAATCTCGGTATGTTTACCAATATTGATTTAGGTGCAGGTTTTCCTGCTAAAGGACTTAATGACATTTTTTCCTCCATTAGTATATTTAATGATAAAAAGTCTTTTCAACATAGACTATATTTTAAGGTATTTAACAGTTTAGTCAAGTGGAACAGAAATACTTTTTCGTTTTTTAATCAATACTCAGGCCAAGCGGCAGAGAATCTCCTAATATTTTATTCTGTTCCTGAATAGTCTCTTTTCTTACAAATTTAAGATGTTTAATCCATTGTTCAGGGGCTTTATTTATTTCCATAAATGACAGTGTATCAGAAAGATGCTTAGAGTCCACATCAATTGACCTATCACCGGTTAGTGCCGCCATTCGTGATAAGGCAAAAAGCTTATCCAGCAAAACCGCATTGCTTGCTTTATGTTTAATAAGTTTATCAAGCCATTTTGAAACTATATTACCAGAAACTACGTTGTTAACCGGTGCATGAAAAAGATGCCTTGCACCTAAACGCGCCAATACCCAGTAATCAAAAGGATCCAGCCTATTTTTTCTCAAAAGTAATATCTCACCTAAAACTATTTTTTGTTTGGGTTGCAGCAGCTCTAAAGCTCCGATGCAGCGCCACATTTCAGTCTTAGCCTGTATTCCGGCCTTCACTTTATTCGAATAAACACCTTTTGGGCAAATAGACTTGCATAAAGACTCATAAATACTACGCTGATGCCCGGATTTTAAGCCTGAAACAACTCTTCGCCATAAAACCCACCATTCGGCAGCAACCTGAGGATTATTCCGATTGTTCATGTCTTGATACCATAATTTCCAGATCTTTTTCAAACGGAGTTCATCTTCCGGGTCGCCAAATCCGGGACGAAGACAAAAACCGCATAAATTCAGCCATTTTGCTTCTTTTCTTGGGGTTTTCAGAACTCTATACGGAATATTAAGAAGAGTATCAGCTAAACTCCTTAGAGCATGAATAGGCCATTGATTTTTAGGAAGATCTAATATTTTTTCAATATCTTTAGTAATAGATGCAACGCAGTCAATATTAGAACTAAAGGCTTTTATAATAGCTTCACATGCCTTATCTATTTGACCGGCATCAAGTATAATAGATTCACCTGTGTCAAGTTTACCATCATCTGCAGACAGCAGGCGAACATCAAAATTCAGAGGCCATTTATGATGAGATTCTTTAGATTGAAGCCATATTTTTAAAACACCTGTTTCAGTGAGTTCTGTAACTATTTTAGCCTTTATTTCTTTTTTTTCAGCCTTCCCGAAACGAAGGACACTCATTAAACTTGAAATAGAAGATAGTTCCTCATCATTATTAATCACATCACCAGGAGCATCACCAAGCCGAGTAGCAGTACTGTAAAGTGGAAACTGAACCTTACAGTTAGCCGCAAGGCTAAAGTTTCGCGGCGTGGATATATCTACATTTTCATCAATCCCTCTCGGCATTACACACACAAAGCTATCTTTTTTGTCTGAACTGTCAGAAACTTTTAGGAAATAGGAAAGAACTGTGCCACTCTTAACTTTTACACCTTCGCCACGACGAGTTCTAGCATAATATGAAGCTCCGTAGGCGACAGACAGGCTCAAATCTCTGGAAGTCAGTTCGACTGTTTCTTCCGGTCCTGAAAACCATCCATTAAGAACATCCATCACCTGTTTTCTAATAATATCCGGGATCATAGTACCACCGTTAAAAAGAACCTTGTCCGGTTTGAGTAATCCGCCATTAGAATTAATATCTTTATTTAACGATACTTTGTCAGCATACTTTAGAAAATGCAGCAGGTATTTAGTTAGAGCCGGGTCTGCAACATACGGTAGGCCCATTGTCTGAATACCGCTCTTTTTCTGGGGTACCTGAGTATCAGTAGGAATTACAGGAAAAAATCCGTCAACAATCAAACCCTCAAGGATGGAGCGATCCAGATTATATTTCTTTACATTTCCTACAACAGAGCTTCCCTGGGACAATAACACTACATCGATAGTACTCAGGTCTGTGCTCAATAATTTTTCTTTTGCATCACGTGTTTTTTGGCAAAGAGTCAGCCATTCTCCCTGGGAAAGATTTGTATTCCATTTTTTCTCTATAATTCTGGCAACAGCAATATCTATATTATCTCCGCCAAGCAGTAGATGATTACCTGCAGCAGTTCTAACCAGAGTACCCTCTTCACTCATTTCAATCATAGAAAAGTCGCAGGTACCGCCTCCAACATCAATAATAAGTGTTTTTTCACGGGGTTTAATAATATCAGTCCATTCAGTACTGTTATAATCCAGCCAACTGTAAAATGCAGCCAGAGGCTCCTCAAGCAGATTAATATTTTTATACCCTGCACTTTTAGCACTTTCAACAGTCAGTTCCCTTGCCGTTTCATCAAAACTGGCAGGAATAGTTATTACAATCTGCTGATCTGTCAGTACACATGGATTGCCATAAATATCCTTTATTTTTGAAAACTTATTATCCCAGGATCTTTTTATGTGCTCCAGAAAATATGATGTTATTTCTACAGGCGATTTAAGAATATTTTCAATATCACTACCCCAGGGGAGAAGCTTCCCTTTTCTATTAACACCGGCATGACAAAGCCAGGATTTAGTGGAAGAAACAAATCGGTTGGGAATTGCTGAACCATAATCTCTCGCAAATATTCCAACAGCATATTCCATTTCATTTTTCCATGGCAAACGCATAGAATCAGGCAGGAGTTTTTTATCAGGAAAGCAGCAGAACGAAGGCAGAAGTTCTGATTCTGCTACTTCTCCGGGCGCACTGAACTGAGGGATTTTGAACAGTTTTATTTTTCTCTCTTTATCATACGTATCAACATAAGTTACCGCTATATTAGTGGTACCAAGGTCTATTCCTATAATAAAACGTGAATCACGCATTATACATCTCCATAAAATTAAGCATCTAACCCAGCCAGGCTGGTAAATCATTTTAACCGCAAAGTACATTTACGGTAAATATCAAATAAACAGGATAGAAATTATCATAATCAATGGATTTGTCCACTATTTATAGAAGAAATTAATGCTTAAATATTTCAATCTGGCATCCACAGTCGCCAAGACTTCAGCCTTTGTTAAAACTATGGCAGGTAAATTGAGTTAGGTTAGTTATCGAGCATCAAGTATCAGGCAGGCAATCAAGCGTCGAGCTTCAAACATCAACACTTACTCCTCAACAACATTCAGAGCTCTAAATATATCCTTTTGAGGTTTACAAAGGTTACATCGCAATATTTGTCTGAACTTAAGTTATCAGCACTTGAGATGCTTTATTAACGCACTTCACTGAATCTTCTTGTTTAAGTTTCAATTATACGCATCAGGTTTTCATTCATCTTGCGTAGATGATACAATACCGCAGTAATAGCGAGGAGGTTGTCTTCTGTAGCTCCTTCACTTTTTGCCGTAATGTAAAGTTCAGACAGCTTCTTAGTATCAAATACACATTTCCGGGGTAAACTTACCTCTTTCCTTTTTAAGTGAGCAATGATATAATCAAATTTTTCTTCAATACCTTGCGATAAGTCAATAATTATTTCATTGAAGATATAAGAATAATTATTCAGCTTCATTTCATCGCTCACCCTGGATAGATGGCTTAAATTTCGGATAAAAATATCTAATATAACAATAAATTTTTTGGATAAGACACCTGAACGTTTTTTCAGAAAGGACTCATAGGAAGCCAATAGATGATTTCCTTTTAATTGGGATACATCATCAATAATAGAACCTACCTCAGGGTTACTGAAAAAATGAATATTATCCGTTGCCTTTTCAGACTTTAAAATACCGGACACTGTATCATCTGCCAGCAATTTTAACTTTTCCAAAACGTCCGGTAAATCATTTGAATATTTTCGTCCAGAGGATAACGGAAAAATAAAACGTGAAACTATAATAGCAATAAAACAGCCTGCAGCAGTAGCAACTACTCTATAAAAAAATAAAGTATAAGTCCATTCAGTTATAATACTATAAAGAAAAACAATAAAAAAACCGGCATAAAACATACACCAGTTATAAGAAGTTTTCAGTACATAAATCATGAAAAATAAACTTAGGATAAAACAGATAATCAATAAAGGACGTGAGTGCTGAGCTGCAAGATAAATAATACCTCCGAGAGTACAACCCAGTATGGTCATGCCAAGACGAGTCAATCCTCTTTGTATAGTAGCCCCCCAGGACGGGCACATCACTAAAAAAACCGTCATTGTGGCCCAGTAACTATATTGAACTCTAATTAAAAGCCCCAATAATACAGCTAATGCAACACCGATAGAAACACGAAAGGCCATTTGAACTGCAGGAGAAACATTAATCATGATACTTCCTCCTCTTTTTTCATCAAACCAAATTGTTTCTTCAGCAATTTAGAAGTCCTCTGTATACCAAATGCTAAATTAGACAGGTGAACAACTTTTTCTGAATCTGTCTCCGTAAACTGTTTGTAGACATAAGACTTAAAACCAGACAATGATTCTTCCATTTTATCAAAAGGAACAGCTATAGTTTCCCCTGAATGAAAAGCTATTAAAGCAGAAACAGTTTTGGACAGTTTTCTAAAAACAACTCTTATTAAAATTATAGTTTTTCTATCAATATTTTCATTACTAAGATAAAAAAGGCTCTCATTGAGCATAGATAAAAGTTTGAACAATTCATATTGATTTATTATACCTTCTTCCATTTTTTTTTGTCTATTTATATTTAAAGGCATTCCTTTTGATAGAACACGTTCATTCTTAATTTTTTGAATTAAAGAATCAACTTTGGATATTTCTTTAATGTAATAATCGCCTGATTTAGAGTTAGCAATACCTGCAGATAAAAATGATATAATTTTGTTATACTTATAAAGAAAAACCTCAAAATTATGTTTAAACTGCAATCTCATACTAACAGGCAGTAAATAAAAGTTTACAATAAAGGCAGCAAGAAAGCCGGTAAAAGAGACCATAGGGTAGATAAATGTATTATGTTCATAAGGGGAAATAAACGCAACCAACATAAGAACCAGTGCAAATACAGGAAACGATAAATAACGGGCACCAAATTTTTCCCGAACATAAAACGCAGCAAAGCAGGTAACGACAAAAACAATATAAAAAAATAAAGTGTAGTGCGTAAGCACAAACCCTATCCACACAGCAGCAATTAACGTAACTCCCGCGAGAAGCATAGATACCATCTGCTGAGATTTATCTTCTCCTTCATGGCAAATACTCAATGCTCCTGCACAAAATCCGGCAAGCATTGTACCAGCACCGGGATACCACCAGTAGATCAATAATACAGATATAGCCACAGATAAAACCGTTTTGGAAGCCTGCTTAAACCTTTCAAACCCTGGATCATGATCAACGATATAAAAATAGACGGCATATCTGCAGCTATTCCACCATTGTGCGAGTGCTGATATTGCTCTATCTTTATTTCTTGAAAATTCAGACATTCTGTAGTCAATCCAGTATTTTTTTAGAGGCCGATATTTTTCTAAATTTACTTTCTGCAATTTTTTGGATAATTAAGTAAAAGGCCGGTATTAAAAGGATACCGAACACAGCTGCGACAATCATTCCGCCAAAAACGGTCATTCCCATTGATTTGCTGCTGCTCGCACCTGCTCCAGTAGCCAGCATAAGTGGTGTTACACCAAGAATAAAAGCAACTGAAGTCATTATCACAGCCCTAAATCTTAAATTTGCGGCAAACTTAGCTGAATCCAGAATAGAACTTCCTTTTTCATGCTCTTTTTTTGCAAATTCAACAATTAATATTGCAGTTTTACATGCAAGTCCCATAAGAAGAATAAACCCAATTTGTGTATACATATTATTATTCAATCCTGCCAACCATGTAGCCCCCATAGCCCCAAAAAGTGCAATAGGTATTGATAAGACTACTGCAATTGCAATCATCAGACTTTCATAAAGAGCAACTAGACAAAGATATACAAGAACTAAAGCGAGTATAAAAATAATAGCTGCCTGGTTACCTGCAAGAATTTCCTGATAAGCCTGACCTGTCCAGGCATACATAAACCCCCTGGGTAAAACCTTTTTAGCAACTCTTTCCATTGCAGTAATAGCCTGCCCCGAACTATATCCTTCTGCATTACTTCCATAAATTGATACAGATGTATACATATCATAGTGATTTAAGACAGCTGGACCAAATACTGGTTTAATGGTTAATAATGTACCGAGAGGAACCATACCGCCATTATCGTTTCTTACATAAAGTCCATTGATTGATTTTATTTTACGCCTGTACTTCTCTTCTGCCTGTACCAAAACCTGGTAAACTTTACCAAACTTATTAAATTCATTCACATAAGTGGACCCAAGAAATGTTTGTAACGTATCAAATATTCGTGGTATTTTAACTCCTAGTTTTCTAGCTTTATCCCTATTAACTTTAATGTATATCTGCGGTACTTTTGATTGAAAAGTACTATGTGTCATAGCAATTTCGGGTTGTTGGTTAGCTTCATACATAACAGCTCGCATTACTTCCGCTAAATCCTGTACCGTTTTGCCCGATGCCTGATTTAAAAGCAATTCAAACTGAAATCCACCTGCGGTACCAAGCCCCATTATCGGAGGAACATTAAAAGCAAATACATTAGCCTCCGATATTGAATAAACTTTTCGGTTAACTTCCCTGATAATTGAGTCAACATGAAGACTAGGTGATTTTCGTTTACTCCAGTTTTTTAACACAACACATATCGCTCCAGTGTTTGAAGCAGGTATACCCGTTAGGATAGAAAAACCTGTAATAGATATTATATCCTCTACTCCTTTAGTATTATTTATAATATCAGCAACTTTTTTAACAGTCTTGTCAGTTCTCGGTAAAGCTGCCCCTTCCGGCAGCTGTATATTTATAAAGAAATATCCCTGATCTTCGCTTGGAAGAAAACCTCTAGGGACAACATCAAATAGATAGATACATAGCAAAACTATTAACATGAAAAAAATTATTACAACAGTAACTTTTTTTAAAAGAAAATTCACATTCTTATTATAACGTTTAGTCAGCATTGAGAAAATTTTGTTAAACCAGTTAAAAATTAAAAATTTGGCAGGTCGCTCTTTTTTTAATAGAATAGCGCATAGTGGTGGAGTTAAAGTCAATGCATTGAAAGCAGAAATTAAAACAGCTATTGCTATTGTTACAGAAAACTGCCTGTATAGCTGGCCGGTTATTCCCGGTATAAATGCAACAGGGATAAACACAGCCATTAATACAAATGTAGTTGCAATTATTGGACTAGTAACCTGAGTCATTGATTTTTCGGTTGCTTCTTTAGGCTCTAAGCCTTCCTCTTCCATTATTCTATGAACATTTTCAATTACCACGATTGCATCATCAACCACTATACCTATTGCAAGAATAAGAGCAAAAAGAGTTACTGTGTTAATTGAAAAGCCTAAAGCCATTAGTCCGCCAAAGGTCCCTATAAGGGAAACAGGTATTGCAAGCATAGGAACTATAGTTGATCGCCAATCCTGTAAAAAGATAAAAACAATCAGTAATACTAGAATAATAGCAATTACTAAAGTTAAAATAACCGACTTTATAGATGCATCTACGAATTCAGTTATGTCAAAATTAACAGTACAAGTAAGGCCTTTTGGATAATATTCAGACAATTGTTTCAGTTTAGCCCTGACTGCTTTGGAAATCTGAACAGCATTAGCTCCGGGTCTTTGATAAATGGCCATCAAACCACAGGGATGACCGTTTTTATAGGAAAAAGCACTATAAGATTCCGATCCTAAATCAACTCTTCCAATATCCTTTATTTTAACTACTGATCCATTTGGATTTTCACGAATTATAATATTATTGAACTCATCAACAGACGACAATCGCCCCTCCATTTGTATTGAGTACTTTAACTGCTGCTGATCACTAATAGGATATCCACCAATTTGACCTGCAGCAACCTGAATATTTTGTGCTTTGATAGACTCAACTACATCAGGGGCAGTAAGCTCAAGGGAAGCTAGTTTATTTGGATCAAGCCATACTCTCATAGCATATTTTAAACCTCCTAAAAGAGTAACTCGCCCAACTCCCGGTATTCTCTGTAATTCATTTACAATATTCAAGTAGGCATAGTTATTCAAATAAAGGGCATCAAATTTATTATCAGGCGACTGTACACTTGCAAAAATAACAACATTACTAGAAACTTCCTGTGTTGTAACACCCTCGAGTTTTACTTCATTTGGGAGTTCTGCCATTGCAATTGCTACTCGATTTTCAACATTTACTGTATTCATATTGGGATTGCTCCCAACTTTAAATGACACAGTTATTATTGCTGTTCCATTATTGTTAGCTTTTGATGACATATAAATCATATCCTGAACACCATTTACCTGGGTTTCGATAGGTTCAATAACTGTTTTCATAACAGTTTCAGCATCAGCTCCAGGATATGATGTAGTAATCCTTACCTGTGGGGGAGTAATATCGGGATAGTGTGCTACAGGAAGTACTATTACAGAAATAATTCCAACAAGAATAATTATAGTAGAAATAACACAGGCAAAACGTGGTCTACTTATAAAAAATTTGCTTAACATTGTATTGATTACTTCCTTAGATGATAATTTATACTAAATGTGTACGACGTAAGTATTTCCGCACGAGTTTAGCCTATTGAGGAAGGCTGCCGGTTTTCACAAAAGCCGGCAAAGCCCTGCGCCATACACATCTAGAAGTCAGTTGATTCCATTTGTGTAAGAACAGGCTTTACTTTAATACCAGGACGAACCTTTTGAATTCCCTGAACAATTATTAAATCACCTGATTTCAAACCTTTTTTCACCAAAATATCCTCCCCATAGACTTCACCGGTTACAATATTTCGACTTTCTACTCTATTGTCTTTATTAACAATCAGAACATATTTGCCAAGTTGATCTTCCTGAAGAGTAGACTGTGGGATCAAAATGGACTGAGACTTCTGATTAGATTGAAGTTTAACAGTAACATATGCCCCGGGTAATAAAAGTTCTTTAGGGTTAGGAAAACTTGCCCGCATAAGAAATGTTCCAGTAGTAGGATCTATTCTATTATCCAAAAAATTAACTGTACCGTTATTTTCGTATTTAGTACCGTTTGATAAAATAAGACTGGGAGTAAGAGTAGTAGTAACTAATAACTTTGTATCAGTTGCAATTTTTTTATTTTCCTTTATTATCTTTTGAATATATGTTACAAGACTTGTTTCGGGCACTACAAACTCTACCCAAATAGGATCAAGTTTAGTCAAATAAATCAGTGGTTTACTTGATGGTCCAACAAGGTTTCCCACAAAATATGGTGCTATACCAACCCTACCGCTGAAAGGTGCTTTAACAAGAGTATAGCTTAAAAGAAGTTCCTCCAATGCCAGATTAGCTTTTGCGGCAAGTACGTTGGCTATTGCCTGTCCATATTGACTATCAACAACATTATACTTCTCTTGGCTGACAGCGCTGGTTTTTGCTAATGTTTTATATCTACTATATTCAATTTTAGAATTTACAAAGTTCGCGTCAGCCTTTTTCAAAGCAGCTTCAGCTGCTTCTACCTGTGCTTTGTATTGAGCTCTTTCAATTTGAAAAAGCACCTCTCCTTTCCTAACAAAAGCACCATCCTCAAAATTTTTCTTTTCTAGAAATCCTTCTACCCTGGCATATAAATAAACATGATCAGAAGACACAACCTGACCAATTGCTGTGGCATACTCATATACATTTTGATTCTGTGTTTTAATAACTTCAACACCTGGTACTACAACTTTAGATACCTGTTTTTTTTTACAACCAAATAACAAAACGGAGAGTAAGCTTACAAATAATAGAATATGTAGAGTATATTTAACATTAGAAGAGCGTAATGATTTCATTCTATCATCCTTTGAAGAATTTTGAATATATTATTGAGTAACACGAAATAAACAAATCATCAATAAAATTATTATAATAGAAATTATTATAAAAGCTATACCAAATGGTATTGTTGTGGTAAAATTGAAGAAAGAATATACAAATAATACATGAATTTTGGTAATCTAATAATTGGAAAGTCCTGTAACGTTTTGATGGTTCAAAAGAAATTCAGGATAAACAGAGGCCTTTCAACGGATATTATTTCTAAAGACAACACTTAAGTAGTTTAGCTCTAAAATTTTAAA
>CAZGAI010000028.1:0-13971 GCA_964523175.1 uncultured Victivallales bacterium
AAATGAAATCAGATTGGAATTTAGTGCGAAATATTTCTAATTCTTAGGAGCTGCCATTTTGGGTAGCACAATAACCACATCGGTAGCGGATAACCATACTAAGCCAGAGGCTAAGCTTACTGCAAGTAGTGTCCACCATCTACGCTTATATGCACTATTATTCTTCTCTAGTTCAATTTCACATTTCATAAAATACTCCTAATATGCCTATTAATTGATAGAATATTTATTATTAAGTCAACAACTGATCATAACTTTCTTTATATCCAAAAAATATATATATGCAATATAACTTAGAGGCGATTTTATAATAATAATTATCAGAGCCTGTACAAGAAAATTTAGTACAGGCTATAGATATATAAATTAAAATAACTTATTAAACAAACAGCTCTGCAGGTAATTCTCCTGCAGTTGGATAACTTTTTTGAGTTCCCGTCTTCTGAACACTAGCGGCAGCAACTTTATTTGCTCTCTTTACTGCTTCTTCAATATCAAATCCGGCTGCAAAAAAATAACCGAAACTGCCGATAAAACTATCGCCTGCTCCGGTAGTATCAATAGCTTTGACTTTTTCAGTCTCAACATGTTTAAATGAATCTTTTTCTATTATCAGGCATCCTCTCTCCCCTAATGTCATAATAATCATTTTAGGGCCTTTTTTAAGTAGTGCTCTACCTGCAGCTACAGCTTCATCAACTGTTTCAACACTCATTCCAGTCAATATTTCAGCTTCAGTTTCATTGGGACAGAAAATATCCGCAAGCGCTATAACATCCTCAGGGATTCCCTCTTTTGGTGCTGGTGCCGGATTGTAAACTGTAGTCACTCCTTCTTCACGAGCTATCTGAAGGGCCTTTTTAGTTACATTAAGAAGTATTTCCATCTGACAGATAAGAACTTTGGATTTCGCTATATCGCATCTGGCAGCCTCTACTTCATCCTCAGTAAGAAGATTATTAGCTCCGGCAACTACAATAATTGAGTTATTCCCGTTTGAATCTACTGAAATAGGCGCAACCCCGGAAGATGCTTTATCTGTAAAATAGATATATTTTTCATTCATATCCAATTTTTTATAATTTTCAAGGGTTTCTTTTCCAAAGACATCTTCACCAAGTTTTGTTACCATTGTAACATCAGCACCCAGTTTTGCTGCAGCAACGGCCTGATTTGCACCTTTACCACCAAACCCCATTTCAAATTTATTTCCATGAATTGTCTCACCAATTTTAGGCATGCGGTCAGTATATGCAATTAGATCATAATTAGAGGATCCTACAACACATATTTTGGGCTTATTATTAGACATATCAATTCCTTTCTTATACAATTTTTGCTAATATTATTAAAATCAGTCCTACCAAATATGAAATAAACATAATTGTAAGCAGTTTATTTGTACCTTCAGGAGCTGATTTAAACTCCTTCCAGATGAAAACACCCCAAATCGCGGCAATAAGAGTTGCCCCCTGTCCTAATCCATATGAGATAGAAGGACCGGCTATACTTGAGGCAAGAATGCTGAATGCCATTCCAATATTCCAAATTATACCACCGAGTATGCCAATAAAGTGTAAGCCGAAACTACCATCTTTGAAGTATTGTTTGTAAGTACAAGCTTCACCTGTTATCGGTTTATACATGGCTATGGTGTTCCATAAGAAGTTTGAGATAAGAAGACCAAACGAGAAAATAACAACAGCAGTATAAGGACTTAATTTACCTGGAGCAAGGTTTTGAAAATCCATAGACATAGATGCAGCAACAAATCTATAGAAAAAGCCCATTAATACACCGGCAATAAGTGAAATAATAATTCCTTTGGAGGTTCCAGAAGATTTTTCCTCTCCTGATTTTAATTTACCATAAGCTATGGCCGTAATAATTATAGCTATAACTACACCTAATACACCAATAAATAATACATAGGGATTGCCTACTGGATTTGGAATATAGTTTGCAATTACTCCTATTGCTAAGGCAAGTCCAACAGCAATAGGGAATGCAACAGCCATACCGGCAATTTGAATAGCAATAACAAGCAGAATATTTGATATATTAAAAATAACTCCACCCAAAAAAGCAGATGTCAAGTTTGCTCCACCAGCCTGTCCTAAGTCAGCACAAAACGAGCGCCCTTCAGTACCATAACTGCCCATAGTAAAAGCCAGTATTAATGACAAAATCATAACACCAATAGCATAATCCCAGTAAAACAGTTGAAACGGCCATTTTTTCTCACCAACCAATTTTTGGGTATTAGCCCATGACCCCCAGCATATCATTGTAACAATGCACATCACAACTGCAAGTCCATACGAATTAATAATTACCATAACAAGAATCCTTTCTTTTTTTTGTTTATGTTGCAATAAATATCTAGTCTCTCATAAGTACACTCCATATAGTGATGCCGGATTTTGTAGTCTTCTGTGTCTTACCCTGCGCGATACACCTTTTTAGGTACATATTCAGTAAACAGCGTTCTAACTTATATAAACATATACCTATTGAATCATTATAAGGAATCTCTTTACTGTTTCAATACTCCACCATAAAAAAATACGGAAAATATTATTTTCGGCTGAACTCCTGCGATAATTCTCTTATTGTATTATTATGAATACAGAGAGAACTTGAAAAGGAAAAGATAAAATAGGTTGATTTTTTCACGGTAAACTTATGAAACAGCACGCTAGTATCAAGACATATGTTCTACGACAATGAAACTTTAATATAACCTACAATTCCATCCAGAAACATTTGAACAGACATTATAATCAAAAGCATTCCCATAAGGCGTTCAACAGCAATTAATCCCCTCTCTTTCAATATCTTATAAAAAGATGTAGAAAACAGAAGTATAGTGGAAGATGCCGCCCAGGCTACAATTATGGCAAATAGGCTTCCTGCCAAATTAGTAGGATCCAGCAACAATATTACTGCTAAAACAGAAGGTCCTGCAAATAAAGGTACTGCAAGCGGAACAATAAAAGGCTCTCCGGAAAGATGATCAACCACAACTCCTTTATCAGGAGGAAAAATCATATGCACAGCAATAAGAAAAAGAACAATCCCGCCGCCTATACTTATTGCTTCGTTGCTTAGATGTAATATTCTAAGACAATGCTGCCCTACAAAGAAGAATATAAGAAGAAAACTTAGAGCAATTAACAGTTCTCGGATTAAAACTTTCTTCCTTCGTTCCGGGGCTACGTGCTTCAACTCAGAAAGGTAAATCGGTATATTCCCTAGTGGATCCATTATAAAAAATAAAGTTACTGCTATAGATAAAGTATATTTCATGATCATTCTCCATTTTTCTAGAAGTTAAGCATTCAGTAAAAAAATCCTGTATTATAGGTACTCACTAAGTTATATATAATACAGGAAAAATGCAGTTAAAGAAACAGGAAAATTTAATTATTTGTAATATTTGATTCTATTTCTTCAATTCCAAACATCGGCTAAAGCATGAAGAAAATGGATAGCGAATGCAAATGGCTGAGTTATATCGAATACGAAGTTTTGTTCCTCTGATGAGGAGGTATGTTCTGTGGTCATATATCTTTTGCGAAGCTTTTCCATCAAATTACTTCTATTCCTTGTGAGTAATAATAACTGACCAATATCCTTTTCAATACCGGACTTGAGAGTTTCAGAGGTTGTGATAAGTAAAAACTCCATACTTTGAAATAATGGATCCATTTGGGATGCTGACAACTCGGATGGAGCTCCGTTAATTTGCCTGCAGAGGCCATTGACCGCTTCTCCAACTTGAATGACACTATCGCAGGCACGATCAAGAGTTATAACTGTTTCGGCAGGGCTATTTCAAAAAAAATTAGCTATTTTGTTGTTAATAATGCAACAGCTTTATGCTGCTTGAACAATATTTTTTCCTGAACTACTTTTAAAGATTGTTTACTTTTTGATAAAATCAATACAGCCAATTTTAATACGCGTCCCTCCCATGTCAATAGCAATTGTATGCATTATATCAATCTCCATTAATTAGATCATTCCCGAAAAGGGTAAACCAAAGTTAAAGATTCTTTTGGTTTAATTTTTCAACAAAACTTTTACTATCCATTTTTAGAAAACGTGGATAATAGATATTCGGCCAAGGCCATAAAGTATCTATGTCCTGAGTGTTAGTAGCGTATGTAAAAATAAAGTCTGCTCCTGTTAATTCAGGATGATATTTTCCGGCATAGACCATGAGATCTTCTGGAGCGGTGTTATCCCTGCAAAGTCTCTCATATAAAACAGTCTGCTCAGACCATGGCCCAGTCAATGCGCTGGATATTCTATATACCATATCAGCATTCCCCATGAAACCATTCTGTGGATATGCCTGAACCATTACATAGAGGTCTGAATCCATTTTTGTCACAGTAAATTCAGTCTGCTGCTTTTCCCATAGCACTGCAGGATTCTTGTCTTCAAGTTTATTTCCGTCAATCCATTTGCTTGTACTGCCGGTCCACCACTCAGGGTTAGAGAGTTTCGGATCATTTTGCTTAAAGACTGTTAGAGGCCATCGGGCCAAAGTTATACCCCCTATAGCTTTATTACTGCTGAAACCGTATGCGTAAAGGTAGTCTCCATCAACTAAAACGCCTCCACTCCCAAGAAGTATTTTTAGTTTACTGTATTCGCTGACATTTTTTACCCATTGAATATCCCATTTATCAGGTGAGTCATAGCTGTTATTAATAATTGCAACTTGATAGCCGGCAATATCGAAATGAAAACCTGTTTCTATCGGCATTAAATTCATGAAGAAAATAACCAGAGTTTTTCCATCTGGAAGCAGTGTACAATCACCAGGCCAGAGCCAATAATCTTTGAGCATATAGGGACTTCTAAAAAAAGATTCTGGATTAGAACTATCATTATTAACATTCCAGAAATATTTTATCGTTGCGGTACTCGGATTCAAACCAGTTTGAATTCCGACAGTATTTCGTGGCATTTTTATATGATCCTTTGATCTTGGTACAATCGTATCTTTGCTCGAAATAAGAGTATCCCCAAAAAGCCATAATACTCTGTCTTTACTCAACTTTATAGAATAGGCATCATCTGAACCACGCCAGTGTGCATCCTTTTTAAATAATGCATTAGCCTCCGGCCATTGAACAGCACCTGATGTTTCATTGGCTGTAGTTTCAGCATTGCCTGCAGAACAAAAAGATAAGAAAACTATTGCACAACAGATTCCAATAACAAAATCTAATACTCTCATTTTACCCTCTCTTTGTTATCATTTATTAAATTTTATGATTCCAACATAAAGCGTCTATTTTTCAGTTTTAGCTTTCAGTCCTCCCCAACGGATGTTGGAAATATCAAAATGAGACTTAAGGTTTATTGATCGTTGTCGTAATCGCTGTCTTGATCGAAAAAGACAACGATAAAGATCAAGATAACTATTATTACTTCAAGTCTCATACGAGCATAAAGAAATATCAGCCCTTTAACTTACTGATCTCTCTCCTAAAACAAAGTTCTCGATGCTCGATACTGGATACTCGTTTACCCACCCCCTTTGGCTCCCCTCCCGGGAGGGGATTAAGGGGTGGGTTGAGCTACATTTTGTCTTTAATTTCCATTAGTTTCTCAACCGATAAAACTTCGATATATCGAAGACCGGCGCTCTCCTTGAAAACTATAAATTTAGACAGCAGACCTATTAACTTCAGACTTATTCCGCCTACAGTCAATGCCCTCTAATATTCTATCTAATAAGAGCTTAGGTTATTAAATCAAATTCTAACATACGCTTTCATTGTTGCACATTGTTTACCTTCAGAACAACCGTAGGGACGTATTGTATATTCACCTACAGATGCCGGAATAATAAATGTTTCAGCATAATGAACAACATAAGGTTCAAATGCATTAGTCGGACTTTCCACAATAGCTTCATCTCCCTCTACTAGATTTAGAACATTTACGCCATCATTTGTATTGTGTTTTACGATATTTGTAAACCAATGCCTTCTCGTTTCTATAAATTCCCTTTCATGCAGCCCGGTTGCTTCTTCTCGCCATCCATCACCTTCAGCAATATCCTCAAAACTGTTAACATGTTTTTTCATTATTGTTTCAGTCGTCCAATCCCAATTTATAACATTTTTACCGTGTTCTAAGTGAATAGGCCTTGGCAGTCCGTCTAACCCAAGTCGTCCCCAATCCCACAATTTAAATGTAAAAATATATGGAGTAGCACTTATCTCTAATACCATACTCTCTGCACCGGAACAGTGTATTGTTCCACCAGGTATCAGAAAATGATCATGTTTCTTTGCCGGAATTTTATTGATAAACTTTTCATCATCAAACAGTGCTTCACCTTTTTCAGCCTGTTTAAGATTTGTTATCATTTCATTTTTATCAACGCCTGATTTTGTTCCTAGATAGACACAGGCATTTTCACCTGCATCAAGTATATAATAGCTTTCATCTTGTGTATAATGCATTCCAAACTGATTTTGGATATAGCTTGTTGTTGGGTGAACCTGCAGGCTTAGGTGTCCTCCCCCCATCGTATCAAGAAAGTCAAAACGAATAGGAAAATCTTCTCCAAACCTGGCATGAACTTTGTTACCCAAGACTTCCAGAGGATAAAAATAGATAAGATTCATAGAAGGTATTTCAATAGTAGTATCACCATACTTCAGATAGAGACTGTTCTCTTCAGGGACACAATCAAAGCACCATCCAAAATTAGCCACATCTCTATCAAGGTCACAAACTTCCTTCATCCACTGTCCACCCCAGGGTGCTGTGTCAAAATACGGAATGACTCTGAAAGGCTGCTCGGCAGTCTTTTTCAAACCTTCATGAAGCGCATCTATTGTAAGCATTTTAGGCTCATTCTTAACATTTGTATCCAGTAGGAAATCAACTTTCCCGAAAATTTCTCTTTTATATCTATCTGCAACAGGCCAATCCACAAAAAAACCGCGTTTATACATTCTCAGCAAGTCTTCACCATAATTATCTGAGCACCAGTTAGCAACTTCTTTCCGTCTATATCGAAGTTCAAGTTCCCACCTGGCCAAATCTGCATATACAAGTATATCAACTTCCGAAATAAGGGATGCACCCGTTCCATAAATAAGAATAATTCCTGAATCGATACTTTTAATTCTTTTCTGAAGCTCATTTACTTTTTCTGAATCAAAAAACTCATTTATATGATGATGAGAAATAACACCTCTTACCCGGTCTTCAGTAAGATTCCTCTCTATCATATGATATACATGGTCATTATCATAATTAGCATCAGTTGATTTTAACGTTAATACGGGAGATAAACCTTCATTGAGTGCAGGCAGCACTTCATTTTCCAGAACACCATGATAACATTCCACTGCAATGATTATCTTCTTTTTTTCTGTTTTTTCTACTTTATATTTAAGTTCCTTAATAATAGAAAAGTATCCGGTAAATACTTCATCCTCTTTTTCTTTTACATTCGTAAAGGGAAATTTATCGTAGTTTGGTTTTCTCATTTTCTATCCTTAAATTTGTATAATGATATCTATTATTAATTACTTGGTTGGTTGCTGGCAATTCTTTTTTAGGTAGAATTTGAGGCAATAACATCGTAATCACTCTCAAGTATATCATTAAGAGGGCTTGCAAAACCTATGTTTTCACTTGACCATATCCCTGAATAAAACAACGACTAATATTGATTTTATTATAAAGAGAAAGGTTTCTACAGCTCAATTCTGCTGACAATTCCATGTAGTTTTCTTGGAGACAATCTATAGTATTTGACGTAGGGAGGTATTAGTTTATTCATGATAGAAAAGAGTTTCCAGATCGGCCTTCTTGAAACAATATCCTGGATTCCATAAAAAATGACTTTCTCTTTAATGCCGGCGTCTTTCAGAAGTTCCGTTACACTTTCTCTTTCCATATATCCCATCCTGATTTCAAAATGCCTCAACCCAAGTGCTATATCCTTTTTAAATTCAGCGTTCACACCCCACGGTCCGGTTTTTCTAATAATAGTTAAGAAAATACTCTCCTCATAAAGAATATCATTTTGAAATATTGTATGTATTATATATTGAGGGATAAAGGCTGTATCTCTTATCATAAAAAGAGCGGTACCTTTGATTTTATTCTGCTTTGAATAAGCTTTATTATAAGCAAATAAAAAATGTTTTAAATCTATACGTCTCATTGTTTTAAACAGTTTTCTCTGCCCTGTAGTATAAAGAAGTATTATAAATAACGGTACACATGAAAGGATTAGAGACCAAAAACCACCACTTGGTATTTTAAAAAGGGTTGAAGCAAAAAATATGGTAATAATCGCTGTTACAAAGACAGTAAAGGAAAATTTAATCCAGTGCTTAGTAATTTGAAATATCATAATCATCATGATACCGGCAAAAACCATTGCTCCTGTAACAGCCAGCCCGTACGCTGCGGCCAATTTATCCGAACTTTGAAATAAAAACATAATAAATACAACTGAAATAAGTAGAAACCAGTTAACTATAGGAATGTATATTTGCTCCTTTATTTTGTCAGATGTATAATCTATTTTCAGCATTGGCATAAGGCGTGTGTTAATGGCCTGATAAACAATAGAAAAAATACCGGTAATCATAGCCTGTGAGGCAATTACAGTTGCAAAAATACTCAAAACAAGAAATGGAAGATACAAAAAACCGGCCTTATGAGCAACCATACCGAAAAGTATATTTTTAGAATCAGGATGCTGTATCAAATATGCAGCCTGTCCCATATAATTGAATAAAAGACATATAAAGACAAAACACCAAGCCTTTGTAATAGGCCTTCTTTTTAATTGTCCCATATCTGCATATAATGCTTCACCCCCGGTTGCACATAGAATAACTTCTGATAACGTCAAAAAACCTATAAACCCATGTTCAAGTAAAAACTGAACTGCGTAAAAAGGACTAATAGCTTTAATTACCCATGGTTCCTGAATAAAATATAAGAGACCTGTAACAAAGAGCGCTAAAAACCATATCAGCATTATAGGAGCAAATGCGACTGCAACTTTATCTGTACCAATCCGCTGAAACAAAAATAATATAATCGCTATAATAGCGGCGATAAAAACAAGGTCTAATTGTAAAGTATGGGTAAATTGAGGCAGAAAACGTACCCCTTCAACGGCGCTCAATATAGATATTGCCGGGGTAATTATACCGTCGCCTATAAGTAAACTGACTCCCAGATATGCCAACAATAGAGTAAACCCTATCCTTTTGCCGGGTTTAAGCAGTCTGAGAAGAATTTCCATTAGAACAATAGTTCCACCCTCGCCTCTTTTGCTAAGGCTCATTGCCAACCAGACATACTTAATGGTTACAATAGTTGTCAGTGTCCAAATGATCAGAGAGAGTATACCTATTATATTAAATACAGTAGGTTTTAGCAGAATAAAAACTACTGTTAATGTATAAATCGGACTAGTCCCAATATCGCCAAAAACTACACCTAAAGATTTGAAAGTGTTGGCATATTCAGTCTTTTGATTAATATTATTTTTTTCCAAAACAGTTAAAACCTTATTTTTATTAATTCTACAGTTTAAGTTAGGTACGCTTTCAAAATGCCCAGAAAGTATTATTGAATCATTTTCAAATAAACCTTCAAAAAAGAGAGCAGGAATAATAGCATAATATTTTAACATTATAGGGGAAACTCCACCGCGTTTCAATGGGCGTATCTCAAACATTGTCTAAAATATATTATTGTAAAGCTCACCCCTGTATTTTTGTCAGCTTTGCCGGCAAACAAAAAGGCAGTACAAAAATTTGTACTGCCTCATTGTTAACCATTATGGTATTTATTAGCTTTAATACTAGATGCGCACGGCGCATCCAGCTAAACATATTTCTTTGAAAGCGATATTATGTTAAGTATTACTTCAACAGCTTTTTCCATAGATTCTACTGGAACATATTCATATTTTCCATGCAGATTATGTGGTCCGGCAAACAAGTTAGGGGTTGGCAATCCCATATAAGATAACTTAGAACCATCTGTTCCACCGCGAATTGGTATAACAATCGGTTCAATATCAGCTTTAATAACTGCTTCAACAGCTAAATCAACAATAAATTTAACAGGTTCAATTTTTTCTTTCATATTAAAATACTGATCTTTTAATGTCAGAGTAACTGTTCCATCACCATATTTATCATTTAAAAATTGAGTAATTTTTTCAAGTGTTAGTTTCCTGTTTTTAAAAATAGCTAAATCATGATCTCTAACAATGTACTCGAATTTAGTTTCTTCTACAGTACCGTTAAATTTTACCATAAGATAGAAACCTTCATAGTTTTCGGTATGTTCTGCTCTCTCTGCGGCAGGCAGCATATTATTAAATTCCTGGCCAATTAAAATTGAATTCAGCATTTTATTTTTAGCATTACCAGGGTGAACATTCAGTCCTTGGATTTTAATTTTTGCACTTGCTGCATTAAAGTTTTCATATTCAATTTCACCAGTTTTACCACCGTCTACAGTGTAGGCAAAATCTGCATTAAAACGTTTAACATCAAAACTATCAGCGCCTACACCTATTTCTTCATCAGGAGTAAATGCTACTTTTACAACTCCATGTTTAAATTCAGGATGTTCTTTTAAATAATTAAGAGCTTCCATAATTTCAGCAATACCTGCTTTATCATCAGCACCTAGAAGTGTTGTCCCATCTGTGGTAATAAGAGTATTGCCTATATAGTCTTTCATTTCAGGAAAATTAGATGGAGAAAGTACAATATCTTCTTTTTCATTAAGAATAATATCTTTTCCATCGTAGTTTTCAATAATTTGAGGATTTACATTTGCTCCTGACATATCTGTAGCTGTATCCATGTGAGACATAAAACCAATTACCGGGTACTTCTCATCACAATTAGCAGGTAAGGTAGCCATTAAATAGCATTTATCATCAACCAAAGCATCCTTTAAACCAAGCTCAATTAATTCCTGCTGAAGTTTATTTGCCAAATTAAACTGTTTTTTTGTACTAGGAACACTTTTTGATTCTTCATCAGATTGTGTATCTATTTTAATATAACTAAAAAAACGATCTAAAAGTCTTTTATTCATGATAAACTCCATTTAAATTGAATTGAATTGATAGAAATTTTGCTTTTTTCTTTGGTACTAAATATATTTCCGAACAGCACTAAAGCAAAGCTTTTAACGCAAAACGGTCAAAGTGTTCTCCATTTAATCAAACCAAAAGGCTGCATCTTTCTCTTTTTAGTAAATAATAAATACTGCTTATATTGCATTTTAAATATTTTTCAACCTATGAACTTTTTAGCCCAGGATTTATAGCGCTGAGTTGGCCCTTTTCGTATATCTTCCATAAAATATTTAAATTCATCAACAGAAGATATTACAGAAACACAGCACCTCTGTTTTCCTGTATATCCCCGTCCGCCTAAATAATCAAGGATAAATTTTCTCGATAACTTCATTGCCAGGTTTTCACCGTAATATTCAACTGTTTCAAGCACATGTCGTTCCATCTCATCGCAGAGTTCTTCTGTAGTTGGCGGCCTGGTTCTACACCCGGCAACCTCTTCAAAAATCCATGGATTACCCATAGCACCCCTGGCAATCATTATCTCACTGCAGCCACTCTCCTCTTTTAGTTTCATGTAACTTTCAAAATCCATTACACCGCCGTTAGCAATAACCTGTACATTTACAGATTCTCTAACTGCAGCTATAATATTTGCATAACAGGGTCCTGAATATACAGCCTTATTCATTCTGCCATGTATTGTTATGGATTTAGCACCGGCTTCTTCAAGTTTTTTAGCAAGGTAAACCGTAGGTTCCGGGTTTTCTATATCCTGAATTCTAATTTTGGCTGTCACAGGAAACCGTGATTTTTTAACCATCAATTCTATAATTTCTGCAGCTAGTTCAGGTTTCTGCCCTAAACTGGCCCCCTTCCCTTTTCTTACGACTTTTGGAGTAGGGCATCCCATGTTCAAATCCAATACTGAAAATTCACGCTGATTTATAATATCTACTGCTTTCTCAATTTCGTCAATTTTAGCACCGACAATCTGCACACCCAACCATTCTTCATCATTTCCTCTATCCAGAAAATTTCTCGTTATTTTTTTTGAATATATTAGGGAACCGGTATCAACCATTTCTGTAAATGTGAAAGAACAGGCATGTCTTCTTAAAGAACGCCTGTAAGGTAAATCCGTATATCCGGCCAACGGCGCCATTATTACACTATTTTTGGGGTAAATGCTCATTTAAAGTTTTCTTTGTCATCTATAGAGTACTTATTAACTTGTATTAAGGGGTATTTTAAGGAAAAAAGTTGTTCCTTTTTCTTTTGAGGATTCAAACCATACTTTTCCTTTTAAATAATTTTCTCCTAGAAGTTTCATACTGTATGTACCAAGTCCACGACCTGTTCCTTTTGTAGAAAACGACCTCTGAAAAATCTGCAACTGTATTTCATCTTCCATTATAGCATTATTACTGACAGCAAATAGTACAGCATCTCTTTCTGCAGCGCATGAAACAGTAACAGTCTCACCAACTCCTGTCGCTTCCATTGCATTCTTCACCATATTTCCTATGACCCTATGCAATAAAACAATATCAGTTACAAAATCAATATCAGGCACGTGTCCGTCAATAATTATATGTTTACCTTCAGACGATTCGTGATTTCTATATATTTTTACAAGATCTTCCAATATAGCTTTTGCATTAATTTTGGTTAATGAAACCTTTAAGTCACCAAATTCCGTATTAGTTAATCTCTTTTGGTATTTGATTTCCTGGATTAATTTATTGGATTCAGCATTAATCAACCTTATAATTTCAATATCATCCTCACGAAGATAATCCTCCAGCAGGGATTCTGATAGACTGGAAATACCACCAGCCGAGTTCAACACATCATGATAAAATATTTTTTCTAAACTTTTGAGTCTTTTTTCACTGCTTATATCAGTTAAAGATAAAACGGAGAAACATTCATCCATAACTTTATAAGGTGTAGCAAGGACTCTAAGATCAAGCGCTTTATTATTATGAGTACGAATTCTACAATCTTCCATCGCCTGTGTCCCTTTTAGTGCTTTCAAAGCAACTTGAACAGAGCCGCATTTAGCGCAGAACTTGGTTGTTCCGCAACCTCCTGGCAGATCGTTAGCATAAAAACACTTTAAAACTTCTCCAAGGCGTGACCCGAAAAGTTCTTTACCATTTGGTAGACCTAAAAGCTCATGCAATCGTTCATTCATAAAAACGATCTGCAGCCTGCTGTTGAGTATCATGAATATAGATTGTACTGAATTACTGAACTCTCTAAATACTTCTGTTTCAGTAAAAAGTTTTATCTGCTGCAAAAGCTTTTCTTCTGTTTCTCTTTCCTCTGGTGTTAATAATAAACTCATATTCATACAATCCTATTTAAAATCAATTTATTAATAGGAAAAGTAATTTGATATATCAATAATTCAAGTTTATTTTTACAGGTAGTAATATTCTTACTGTGCAATATTTCTCAAGAAAAAAATCCTAGCAGAGGATGACATACTGTAGCCTCGGGTAAAACCCGTGGAAGAAAAGAATAAAAAAAATAAAAAGCCCTCGCAGAGCGGCGACATAAATATCATAGATACAAAATAGTGTTATTAATAATAGAACTTTAATTTGTAGCGCCACCCTGACGGGGGCTTGGATTATATTGTATACACGGGCTCACGCCCGAGGCTACAATATACCGCCCTCTGCGAGGGCTAAGAAGAAGAATAATAAAAGTGATTAGTTATCAGTATAGTTATAGCCACTTATACGCTGTTTTAGCAGAGAAGTATCTAATAAACTGACCACTGTTTACTGATCACTGTTTACTGATCACTGTTTACTGATCACTGTTTACTGATCACTGTTTACTGA
>CAZGAI010000028.1:14071-15624 GCA_964523175.1 uncultured Victivallales bacterium
TCACTGTTTACTGTTTTATCTCTGCTTGAAAGCTTCACCTTTAAACTTCATAAACGGATCCATAAAAAACTCTATGATTCTTCTTCTTCCGATTCTGATTTCAGCTGTTAGTGTCATTCCAGGAATTAGATCAATATATTTACCATCCACCCATATCTTACTTTTATCCGGTTTGATTAGAATTTTATATACCATATTTTGAGTTTGTTTATCTATAACAGCATCCGGACTGACATGAATTACAGTCCCTTCAACAATGCCGTATTTCTGAAAAGAAAAAGTATCCAGTTTGATCTCAGCTTTTTTGCCTACAGATACAAATCCTATATCACGGTTAAGTACCATAACCTCTGCTAATAATTGCATATTATCCGGGACAATAGTAATAAGCGCCTGTCCCGGTGTAACAACCTCTCCGATAGTAGTTACTTCAAGCTGATTTACAGTACCGTCTACAGGAGAATAGAGATTTTTAAGCTTAAGTTTCCTATTTACTTTTTTAAGCTGTGACTCTGTTATTTTGACTTTCTTCTCGATTTCAACTATCTGCCTTAGATTATCAGTTAACCACTCTCTTTTTATCAGATTAAGTGTTCTTTTATCTTCTTCTATTTTATTTTCCGCCCTGACAACTTCTACTTTTTGTGCATCCATTTCATGTGATATTGTATCAAATTCACTTTTTTTCTCTAGCCAATCAAAATTTGAAATACTTCCCATCTTTGCAAGATGAGCAAGTTTTTTTTCATTATCTTCAAGAAGAGTATAGCGTTTTTTAAGTCTACTAAGATTGGTTATAGCAATTTTTAGTTCAGTTTCACGCTGAATAACTACAAATTCCTGTGTTGCAACTTTGCTCTCATATCCACTGAGTCTGGATTGCTGCAGCTGAGTATGAAATTCAATTTCATTTTCTGTCAGGCGGCTAAACTCAGGATTACTTCTTATTGTAGAAATATCGAATTTTTTCTTGAGGTGCAGTTTTAGAAGATATTCTTCGAGCTTTAAAATATCAAGATATTTTTCATATTCATCTACACTGGATCGATTAATTGTTGTATCAAGTTCAAGGAGAAGTTGACCTTTTGTTATTTTCTCACCTTCTTTAATATAGATAGCTTTAACTGTCCCTTCTTCCAAAGGCTCAATAACTTTAGCTTTACCTGCAGGAATAATTTTTCCTCTGGCTACAGCTACTTTGTCGATTTTGGCAAAATAAGACCATAAAAGAAATACTACGATTAAAAGAAAAATTAACCATATTATAAGCCTGCCCAGAGGAGATGCAGGAGTTTCTTCTATTTCCAAAGCTGACGGAAGAAATTCATATTCCAGTTTATCTTTTTTCTTAAACATTTAACATCCTATTTTTTAGCCACGAATTGACACAAATTATCACTAATAAAAGAGTTTTTAGTTTTCTCAATTTCAATTAATAAATGTTCAGCGTTCAACATTTATTCCCCTCTCGGGAGGGGATTTAGGGGTGGGTTTTCTAATTTCTAATTTCTAATTTCTAATTTCTAATTTCTAATTTCTAATTTCTAATTTCT
>CAZGAI010000029.1:0-15363 GCA_964523175.1 uncultured Victivallales bacterium
TTTTCAACTAATCGGTGCTCATGGAGTTGTGTTATTGGCTTGAAGTGTGCGCTTTCAAGTTTTGTATGCTTTTTGTATGCGTTTTGAACTGTAAACAGGTGTATAAGGGCATATTTATATGAAAACAGAAAAATCATGTTTTGAGGCTAAAACAGTGATTTGAGGCTAGAAAAATGGTGGAGGCGGGGGGAATCGAACCCAAAGCTTGTAGGCCTAAAATACTGAATTACAACCCATAGTACAACCAGCAAATTTAAAAAACAAAAGACGGGGGTTAATGTTCCCCATACTTTTTAAGTTCTTCTAATATTTTCAAAATTACTTCGTAATCTTTTAATAAGTTTCTTTTGCAAATTCACCTGCAATTGTAGCAATTTGTCCAACAATTGCTCCGCTGCCAGGAGCCGCTATTTGTGCTGTTATTCCAGCAACAGCAACAGCTATATTAATTGCTGTATCCATTCGCTGTACTGCAGTCTCTTTATTTTCTATCTGCATAAAGTTTGTCAGCGTATCAAGCCCAAATTCATATAGATACATGTCTTTCGCTGTTAGAAATTCTTTTGCTTTGATTTCGGCAACAGCATTGAGAGCTATATTATATCTCTCCCTTTCTTTTGGGTTAAGACTGTCAATATTAACATCAGGAATATTTTTGATAACAATATCGGCCACATCTTTTATTAGCTTTGGATCCATTGTTTACTCCCTTCTATTATAATGATTATTGAGGTCGGCGTAAGATTGAGCATTAATTATTATAGCCTGGCGAATATCTCTATCGGTGATATGAGGGTCAGCCTCTACATATCTGATATAGTCAGGGATAACTATCCTGCAGAGCATATCATAGTTATAGCTTTTAACTGTATTAATCTTCTGTTTTTTTTGAATTGGTTTTAGCTGCTCATCTGTCTGAACATATTTTACATATTCAGGGATGATCCTACTGTGGAAACGTGAATTTGCATCCTCTGTTGTTGGCATCAGTGCTTCACAGCCGGTGATTGCCATGATACAGCTAAGCAGCACTATCAGTAGTAGAATTGACTTCCAGTTGAACTTTTTCATATTTATTACCTTTTTTTTCATATAGCTCGATGAATTTTCGAGCTTTGTTAATATTTTTTGAATTTTCGTCCCAGGCATCCTGACCAAAATTTGTTACAGCATAATAATTTTCCTGCTGTTGAGTTTCAGAAACTCCATTATCCCGCATATCTGCCAGATAAAAATAATCAGCTGTTTCTTTTGTGACTATTTGGGTTCGACATAAAACATCGTGCCAGAATGAGCATGGAGCATCAAGTCCGGTATATGGGGAACCGACCACCGACCATGACCATCGGGGTTTAGAACTACCGTCATGAATGAATCCTTTTTTGACCTTTAGAATTTTTCCATCCGGAAGCACACGACAACAAGTCACCATAACTCGCCTGTTACGTGCATCAATTTGCTGATCTATTGGAGCTTGGATGTTCATTATTACTTATTAAACTTAGGAGTTTCTCCGCCTTTGTTATTGAGTACGCCTATTACAAGACCTATTCCGCAGACAGCATCTATTACAACCTTGACTTTGTCATTATCAACCCTATAACCGAGTGCCTGGGCAATGATTACTGCGCCGCTTACTGTTGCAATAAGAGTGCCCACATTAGTCATCCTGCAATAGATTGTTCTTAATTTATTATTCATTTTCTATACCTTTTTTTAGATTAGTTAAGACAATATTTTGTAAGTTGAATCTGAAATTTATTTTTTCATTTATACTTGCAATTTGTGCTTCAATTCTTGATAATCTCCCTCCACTTTTTTTTGAATCATCATAGAATTGTTTATTTAATTCATCGAGGGATGAACCAATATTATCATATATTTTTTCATGCTTATTTACTTCCTCCTTTGCAGCATCTTCCAGGCGAGTTATTCTATATTCAGAGACTTTTACTACTGCATAAGAGGTAATAAATGCACCTAATACAGCAATAAGCACTGTTATAGTTCCTATAATTGTTCCACTTTTTATGTTCATAATTTTTTATAAAAAAGAGCTTGTTAAATTAGTTCTTCTGTAGTTAAATTTTGATACTCAATCCTAATATTACTATTTCGTTGACAGTCATTTTTTTATTCTATTCTATTGATTATTTTTTGAGTATAAGCGTCATGTTCAGTTTAGAATTATAGCATTTCGATTAATTCTTCGGTTGTTTTGCTTTGTAGTTTGTCTTTTTGGTCTCCGAAGCTGAATACGGCTGTAGTTCTTTTCTCAGCAATGACATTTAATAAATCAAGTGCATCGTCAACTGAAAGCTGGATAACCTTGTCTATTGTGGGCTGTCCTGTTTTATCAATCTTACTTGCTCTCCATTTAAAGCTATGCTCAATTCCATTCGCCTTTAGCTCTTTTGCTTTTGTATAGAGATACAACAGGTCAAATTTAGAATCACCCGACAACTTAATTAAATATCCGTTGTACTCAATACTGTTGCTCGTTGCTGAATCACGTTCGGTATTTATCTTTTTCTTAACACGTTTAACAACTTCCTGTTTCCTGCCTGTATCAGCTACCCATTCTAATAGCTCAGAATCCCATTTATGGTATTCGCTAGGTCTAGCTTGTAGGCGTGCTATTTCTTCTTGTGAAGCCAACTCTTGTTCTGCTTTTTCAGCTAATTCATTGCGATACGCATCTTTACGCTCTTGTGTATAAAACGCTTCAGCTATATTCCGAACTATTATATGCTTCTCTGACACATCGTCCAGCAAAGCTATTTTTTCCTCGCCCGTTGAACGGATAACCTCATTATCAACAATGCTTACTTCTTCGTACTCTACAGTAATTAACTTCTGCTCGTCAATAAGTACCTGTTTTAAAAAGATTCCTTCAATAGCTTCCTTTGTTTCACTTAAGCTTGCAGTGTAGATATCTTTAACTTCCTGCGTAAACAGCTTGTCGCATATTGCCTTAACATCGTCGTTTTCTTTTGAATAATCGTCCAGCGGTGTTCTCTGGCGTCGCTTTAAAGTTGATCTAAGAACAGCATCCCCTTTTATACAGTCAATTTTCTCGCAAATTTCAAACCTGCCATTTTTTTGGACTTCGCCTTTGTAAAATTTCTTTTGTTTTGTAGTTGTAGTTGTCATTATATGTTTCTCTTTTTATGTTAAGCCTTTTATACCAAGAACGAAAATGATCCCGAGATTTCGCCAGTATTTGTTAATTCAGTCCCTACAAGACCCAACAAACCAGCTAAGGTTTGCTTGGAGAGGTAGAGTGTATTTGAGCCAGCAACAATAGACCCCGAAACCGATGTATAAGTTGTTCCTGCCCATGACAACATACGTATGCTAATTACTTCTTGATAATTGCTAATACTCGAAGGAGTAAACGGCCAACCTGTTATACCTACTGTTACACCAGCGTTAGGTGTCCCACCTGTTAATGCTAAATGAAATTGGCAAAATGCTTTGTTCCCAATTTTAGCATAAGTTCCTTGTTGGACTGAATAAATAGGAGAGCCTATAGAAGCATTTACATCAGGGTCCCACTCCCCTATTTCAGGGCGGAATATACTTCCATCACCGAAGTCTATGCCTTTGCTTGCACCAAGTATTTTTAGGTCGCCAGCGTTTACCGTTACGTTGCCTGAAAAATTGGGGTTATTTAACGGGGCTTTAAGCGCCATCGCAGTGCTATGAGATGCAGGAGCGGCATCATGTGTTCCCAAATTTGAAACCGCCTCTGCCCCGTCTCTAAAACCTTCCGCTTCGTTTCTGAAATCTTCTGCCTCGTCCCTGATACCTTCCGCTTCGTTTATAGCTGATTCGATTGCTTCCGGTGAAACATTTCCTAATCCTAATAGTCCGCCCTTAAGTAATGGCATATTAATTTTCCTTTCTGAAAGTAGTCACAGTGGACAACTTTGGACCTAGTTATTATATTACAGCAATGTATGCAGTGCCGGAGGTAATGTTGCTGCTAAACCTGTATTCCATGTCTGGCTTTGTGCAGACAAACTGAGTTTCAACATTCTTTGATATTGTGTCTACCCTGCCCCATTCATTTTCAGACGGGAAACTTGCACCGGGTAGTTTCCGTTCAAGATAGATTTCTCCTGTCCAGTCCCCTCTTATTGCCAGTTCAGAAACTATTTTTACATCTCTTTCGAGATAGCCGGTAGATGTGTCAATCGGAATAAAGCTGCCAGATACAGCATTTGAAGCGGTTAGTGTGTGCATAATAAGAGATCCCCTAAGTTAAATTGAAAAATAAAAGCTTTTTATATTGGGGAGAAGTACGAAGATAATGGACCAAGTTGACAAAAGAGGACTTAATGGACAGAATATCAGTTCAATGGTTCGCAGTCTACAGAAGTTTTGTAGCTGGATTTTGATAGATTATGTGAAGCTTTTTTTATTGTCCAGGAACCGTTGATCTCATCAGTCATGCCAGATACATTAATGGGAAATTCGGCCGCCACTTCAGGGTTTCCTTCGAATGACAGGGATAGTTCCCCTTTTTTTCTGCTTAGGGATTTCAATTTTGAAACAGCATATTTTTCAGCTTCTTCTTTTGTTGAAAACTGATTTCTTATTCTGTACACCGGCTCTCCGCTTCCTGCTGTTACATCAACAAGCTTTGCTTCCTGTTTGTCATAGTAAGAGGCAATTACTGCACTGCACGGTTCTCTATCCGCAAGTGTACAGCTGTAAGATTCAATGTCCTTTTTGTTTATGTATATTGCCGGAAGATTTTTACCTGAAGCAGATTCGGATTTTGATTTTCTGAGAAACAGCATTGTGTGTCCATGCGGCTTGACTGCAGTATCACGATCCGCTGCCAACCGGGTTAAGAAATGAATGTCTGATTCTTCAGTCTGGTCAATGTGTTCAATGTATTCAGGTTCAAGCTCAGGAGTTATTTTTGCAGACATACCATTTTTTGAGGCAATTGACTTGACAATATCACCGAGAGTAACATTGTGCCACGATTTAGTTTTAGGGCTTCTGAGGGATTTTCTTAGATTAGCAGACCTGGCAGTAATCTTGATTTTTTCAGGAAAGCCTTCAGCCGTTACTTCGTCAACGACATAAATCCCTTTTGGAATTAAAGCAGTTTCCTCAAATCCAATAGAGACCGTAAGCTCCACTCCCTTTCGGGGTGTTTTAATCTTTCCGTCAGGATTGTTGATTGATATAGTGCAGGTGTCAGATGTAATGCCGACATCATCAGTAAGAGACAACGATATAAAATACTCGTTAATCAAATCTGTAATGTCTTTGTTGTCTGCTGTTATTTTGAATATTGGTTTCATAAAAAATAAACATAGTAAACTAAGTGGACTTAATGGACTTAGTGGACTAATCCCAGAGTGATATTGTTTGTTTTGTTGGTTTTTCAATTATTTCCGGGAGTTCTATAACTAATCCTCCCGGGAAAACAGGACCTATTTCTACAAGCTGCGGATTTGCTTCCAAGAGTTCATCAACAGCTGATTCTCTGCCATACTGTTTGTAGGCTATTTTATCCAGGACATCGCCGTCTTTAGTTCTGTACTGCATATTTATCTCCATAATATATAAGTTTTACCGAGTATGTGATTTTTCGAGGTTGGCCATTGTTCGTTAATACCTGATCCGTTTGATTAATATTCTTAATGGCCCAATATCCGAGTACATCACCTAAACCTGAAACAAGCAGAAGCGGTTTCCCTTCAGATGCTTTACTAATAATATTTTTTATAGTTGCAGCAGATCCGTACTGCCCTGGGTAAATGGTCCCGTTAAAAGATGTAGCTCTTTCAGATTCGCCCGTATACTGCAAAGCAGGCGTATTTCCAAACCTATTCACAGCCTGCCAATTATAATTATATGTTTTAGCAATTGAATTATAAGCAGCAGTGCTAATGCTGAACTTAATATTACCAAGCTTGAGCATAGTCATACATGCCACCTCTCAGATTACTTTGTTCACGTTTTTCAATTTCCCTCATTACGGCCTCGGCTATTTCCTGAGAATTCTGCCCCGCTTGCGGAACAATCTCAATTTTATATTCAGATTTTCTATTGTCCTGGATTGATTTTTTGTTGTTGATGGAAGATCTGGCAATCAGGTCTTTGGCTTTTTTCTCTTGTATGGCATTTTGAGAATCGCTATTGTCATCAGAGTTTTGAGCATTTAGAGCATCTCCAGCTTTTGGTGTATCTACTGAAGGAAACACACTTCCAGGCTTAAGAACATTTTTTTCGTCCTCTTCATCATCACCCCACCCGAACCATGATTTTACTTTATTCCATGCTTTTCCAATCCATTCAATTTTAGATGTAAGCCATTTGATTGCCGGTGACCATCCATTTATAATCATACCTAGAGGAGTCCATGCAAAACCTTTTTTAAACAGTCCCCATAGCCAAGATACGCCTGAACCAACAGCACTGAAAATCCCGAGAAAAAAACCTTCAATCGGTGTCCAGTTTTCAATTATCAGCACCGCACCAATAGCAATACCCGCAATAACTGCACCAATAGGATTCATCATGATAGCTCCCGTTAATGCCTTAATCCCTAAAACAAGTAGAGGGAATATTTTTGTAACAGTAAGAAGTCCCGCTCCCATAAATAGTATAGTTCTTGTAAGTATTGGATTTTTTTGAACGAGACTGCCTATCATACCCAGTACCGGTGCAATAAATTTAACAATTGCTGTAATAGGAGGTAATAATATATTGCCAATACTAATACCTAAATCTGTAGCAACAGACCCTAATATTTTTAATTGTCCCGGAAGTGTGTTAATTTTTATATCCGCCATTGTTTTAGCAGACCCTGCCGCATTATCCAGCGATTTTTTAAAGGCATTGATTTTGCCTGTCTGCCCCATAATGTTTAACATACCGGCAGTTGCTCTTTCACCGAATACAGCCTTTGTAGCGGCAGCCTGTTCAGCATTTCCCATATCCTGAACTGCGTCTTGAAAATTCCGTACTATTTTGGTGAACGGAAGCATGTTTCCTGAAAAATCTTTTGTTACAACTCCAAGATCACCTAATACCCGTGCTCCTTCACTGGTCGGAGCTGAAATACTGGTTAGCATTTTACGCATTGTAGTACCAGCCATAGTCGCCTGTATACCAGCATTAGACAGAGTGCCTATAACAGCTGCTGTCTCTTCAATAGAAATATTGAGTTTTGCGGCCACCGGAGCAACAAATTTCATAGCCTCGCCGAGCTGAACAAGATCTGTATTTGAATCTGCCATAGTCCTTGCCATGACATCTCCAACTCTATTCATTTCACCCGCTTCAAGGTTAAACCCCTGCAAAATATTACTTGAGATATCCGCAGTTTGAGCTAAATCAAGGCTTCCGGCGGCGGCAAGGTCAAGCATACCCGGCATGGCAGAAATGATTTCATTTGTTTTAAAGCCGGCCATTCCCAGAAACCCCATACCCCGCGCTGCTTCATTTGCGCTGAATACGGTGTTTCTACCTAAAGCTCTTCCTGTAGCGGTAAGTTTTTTGAAGTCTCCACCGGTAGCATTTGTAACAGCCCTGACATTTGCCATAGACTGCTGAAAGTCCGCAGCCATTTTTATAGGTGCCGCCAATATCATAGCACCTGCAACGGCTCCCATAACCCCAATTTTTAGGCTTGAAGCAGCCCCGGCCATCATACCGGCACCTTTTGCTTTCATTCCCTGAAATTTAGACTTTATTGAAAGTTTGCGCTGCTCTTTTACAATATTGCCAAGGCTAATGCCATATTTTTTCGCACCTGCAGCAGCTTTATCATACGCTTCCTGGTGTTTTTCGAGAAGAAAATTCAGGCGCCTCGTTCCGGTAGTAAGTGTGCCCTGTTTTGCTTTTAGTTCAGTGAGCTTATTACCAGTACGAATAATGTTCTTTGTTAGATCAAGTTTTTTGTTTGTCTGCCGGAAAGTTTTACCCAACTGGATAGCTTTTTGCTTGGCAGAACCAAAAGTGGAGGAATATCCTCTTCCTAAGATTGCACCAACAGAAAATGAGACAGCCTGACTTGTAACGGACATAATGTTTCTCGATATTATGCCGAGAAACAGTAAGAAATGTGATTATCCTAACAGAATAAGGAAAGGAAAAGCTAAAAGCATAGCAGCAATAAAAGCAAGAAATAAAATAACTAGAGTTATAGGATTAAAAATAAATCCTATATATAGAAAAATATTCGATATTGCACGAACTGATTTATGTTCATTTGCAAAACATTTATCAATAATCAGATTTTCGAATTTTTCCCACATATTATAATTCTCTTAAGTTAAAGTTTACCTTTATATACATTATACTACATTTGCTTATAATTTTCAAGCTATATATGACTTTCTGTTTTGGGACATGCTTCGACCCATTCCATCAGCTCTTCCAGTTCCATTTTCTTTAATTCGGATAATTGCCAGCCTGTATGAGAGGCCAGCACTACACATAACTTTCTTACTGTTTTCGGCGTGGCTTTAAAAAATCTTTATATTGCTTTTGAACTTTTGCTAAATCTATAACATCAAGGCTTCCATATTCTTCAGTAGTGATGCTGCAAAGATTTGCAAAGAGAAAATTTTCCTGCTCTGCGTCATTTCCGGTTATTTTTGACGCTGATGTGTGATCTCTTACTTTTGCACGGCGCATTTTGAGTTCGTCGGCTTCCACACCGTTTACTTTGATAGGGTAGTCGAGTTTGATTGTTGTAGGGTTTGACATTTTGTTTCCTTTGTTTCAATAATTATTATATGGACTTAGTGGACAACAGTGAACGAAGTAGATCCGTTAAGACCTACATACCTAATGCACTTCTAATATCAGCAAGCTGATCAACACCATTGATTATTCTTTTCATGTTTTTTACGTCAATCTCGTGAATAACCTCACCTCCTACGGTGTTTTTGTAATAATTACATGAGATGTTGTATGTTGTTTCTGCTTTTTCTCCAGGCTTCCATGAACCTGAGTCTATATCTTTTAATAATCCTCTCATCTCTATTGATATAGGTGTAACAACTCCGTCATCTTCTCTTGAAGCTGCCTTGAATATCAACGCTACAGCAGATCCGTCCGCAACACCGAACAGCTTAAGAACTGCCGGGTCATATTTAGTGAGAATAAATGAAGCTTCCAGTTTTTCCATTCCCATCTCAACATCAACAGGCGCATCCATTCCGCCTGCCCTGAATTCTTCTGTTTTCAGGGCTAGCTTTGGGGGTGTCAACTGTGTTACCTTTCCAGCATATCCTCTACCGTCAACAAACAAATTACAGTTTTTTATAATATCAGGCATGATTTGGTTTCCTTTCTAAAGTGGACAGAGTAGACTTAGCTGACTAAGTAAACTCCATCCGGTTTATATTAGTTAAAAATTGTTTCGTAGTAGTCATTAACCAAGCGGCTTCTGAATGTGATGTGCTCAGCAGGTGCAGGCGCAGTAAAATCAAAGTCTATATATACTTTCCCAGCCTGTAAGTTTTCAGAGGTGTTCAGCTCAGGATCTGCCCAGCATTCACCACCTAATATTGCTTTGAGTTCAACAAGAGTTCTCAGGTAGGCGTTAACAGAACCCACCACAGCTTCAATATAATTTTTAGTTATATTGCGGTCTACAGCCCACAAATGCGCTCTTTGTAGAGAGTCATTAATAATATCGGCAGTTCTTACGACACTAATAAACGCCCATTTCGGATCACTTGAACATGTACGGTTTCCCCAAAGTCTGTATCCGTCTTCCTGGATAATTGTAGCGACTTCATTTTCATTTAGAAGATTTGCCCGGCAGTTAGGATCACCAAGCTTAAAGTCAATAGCTCTTTCAGTGCCGATAATACCTAATATTCCCTGATTTGATGGACTGTGCCAGAAACCCCGGTTATTATCAGACTTAGCTAATAACCCAGCAGCACGTGCGCTTGAATATCTAACAACCTCAGCATCTGTTGCAGTATCCCAGACTTTGACAGCAGGATCAATAACATACATACGTTTTGAACTGAAATTATCACGATAGGCAATTGCTGCTGTATCAGTTGTGGATGGTCCATCAATGATAGCCATTCCGTGAAGCCTCTCAATTATTACTCCCATTTCGGTCGCTACGGCCTGAATTTGAGAAAATCCAGTGACAATAACTATTCGAGGTTCAACTTTTACGATAGATTTTGCACCGATTAATGCGTGAAGTCCTTCATATTTTCCAGTTGTTGCATTTACGCCACCAATTACATTTGACTGTGTTGCTGCGTCGTCAGCCCCTACTTCAACTCTGACAACGACAACCATTGCGCCGATCTGGTCAAAAATATCATCCATTGCACCTGGTAATGTTCCGTCTCCGTCTCCAACTGTGTCCAGTTTTGCTGCTTCCAGCCTGTTACCTGCAATCAATACAGGCGTATTATAAGGAAAAACAGTTGCATCTGCGTCAGGTGCTGTTCCTATAATTCCAATTACAGACGATTTGACCGTTTTAACCGGTCTTGTGCCTGTGTCGATTTCTACTACTTCAACACCGTGTAAGAATTGTTCAGCCATAATTTTATTCCTTTCTCAAAAGTGGACATAGTGAACTAAGTAGACTTAGTGAACAGGGTCCGTTATAATAATTCGATTAGTTTGTTTATTGTTAGGTTGTTTAAGTTGTCTTTGTCGTCTCTGCCTTTTTGGTATAATGGCTTGTTTCTAACACCAATTGTTAATGCTAGCTGTTTGAGCATGTTAAGAGTAAACGGATGTTTGATATTATTAATATCCCACCAGGTAAAATCATCCGGTGCCGCTCCGGTTATGTTGTATATAGATATCGTTTTCAGTAATAGGTTTTGGGAGTATTCATCTGCCTGAAAAATAAAAGATGATCCATCAATCTTAAGCTCTACAGATTGCTGCAATGCAGTATCTCTATCAGCTTCGATATGAGATTTGAGTACAGTAATAACATCATTAATCTTTTCTTCATTAGGAATCCAGCTTTGCTCTGTATCGCTCCATTTGTGATACGCTTTGTATTCAATTAACGAGTATGTGTCTTTGACCGGGCCAAGATATTCAATTGTAGATTCTATGCCGTCCTCTTTTGCATATTGTTTTTTGCCTGTGTTATCTTCGATATATTCCCAATCATCATTAAAAACTCTTTCATATCCCGCTTTTGGAGGAATAACAGGTTTTTCTGTGCCATTTCCTGAGGTCAAAAATTTACCTGCCTCAAGTGGGCTTTCGTAAGCTTCACCAGGGCCCATATATATTCGTGTTTCCAATGAGAATAGATATTCAGTTATTTTTTTCATTATATTTCCTTATTGGTATTTAATCATTTTTGTAACGACCATTGTGGGAGGTCTGCCCTCCGTTGAACCCGAACTGGAAGTAAGTCCTGCATCTGGGGTAGTGGTAGTTCCAGCTAAAGAATAATTAATATAAGAATCTCCCCATGAACCATTTTTTGCTAGAGAATTAGACGAAGAAATACTTTCAGAAGTAGTGCTGGTATTGGCTACATAATGCTGATGACTTTTATTCTGGTCACTTTGCAATGTACCTACCGCATATATTCCACTACCTCTTGCATATCTATCTGATGGAGGAACATGAAATAAATCACCACTACGGCCCCAAGTATATCCAATCTTACTAAATAAAGTGGCATATACGGTCGGGCTTAGGGCACCCCAGTTACAAAGCAGATAATTAGGTTGTAGTGTACCTGCATAATCAAGTATTGTTCCAACAGGTACGGCATCGGCCTTTTTTAAGTACTGTGTATGTGGGTCTGACTTTGCTTCGTGGTCTTCAAGCTGATCGATAACGTACTGCTGTGTAGAAGTAACAATGGAAGGATCAATCTGTAACGTTACAACATCCGCATTTGAATGAATAAGAGCTATCCTGATAACCGATTCCCTGACAGCCCCTTCAGTGTTTAGCGGCTTGTATGTGCTTGGAAAATTAGTAAATACAATCAAATCACCTGCGACATCAAAAACACCAACTTCTTTTATTGTCCAGCCGCCCTGATCCGCAGGAAGAACAAGCTCACAAATAACTTTATTTGGATTACCTGTTTCTGTGTATACTCTGTTTGCTGTAGATCTGTACCTCTCATTGACAAGAGATGCAGCTGTAGCAACCGGTGTAACATCTGAACCGTTCCCGTCACCTACAGCCATATGAGTTAGACTAAGATTAGCACCGCCGCCTGCTGCCGCTGCAATCTTTGACAGGCCTGTATTTGTTATAATTGTAAAATAAGACATCTAAGCTCCATTTTTATATTAGTGAAAAGTACGATGATTTAATTAGAATTTAGAAATTAGAATTTAGAAATAATTGTTAATGGTTAATAATGGGATACAATTACGCTGGCTCTATTTGTGTTATATCACCCGCAAAACATGCAGCTGCTGTATAAAAAACACCTTCTACGCCGTCAATTGTTGTTAGGTTTTGCAGATGAGATCGTGTGTTTTTATTATTATCAATAATTGCTTCAATATCTTTTAGGTTCTCAGCACTTAGAGTTTTGCCACCAGTATTAATAGTGACACTGAATGTGTAAGGATCTCCGCCAGTCTGAAACCACTCTTCAACAGATATATCATATCCAAGTGAATTCAGGGCAAGCCGTAAAGCTCCTATTGTACCTTTTATTTTGTGCGAAGAAAAAGAGCTTTTTATTACGCTTCTTTTATCAAGCTCGCTCCAATTATCATTCCAACTGTCAACGCTGAGAGACCAGGCAAGCCAGGGTAAAAATTCTACAGGACAGGTGACAGGGTTCCATAAACTTTTTATTTTAAGTTCGAGCGCAAATGCCTTAGCAGTTGACTGTTCAAGCGCATATTCCACAGATGTTGAATTAGATGGCAGAAGCGAAGGCCCGGCAAAATCCTGTCTATTATCAAGCCTGAATAGTAAGAAATAGTCAAGATTCACTTATATCGCCTCCGTAATTGATATTGAACTGCAAAAAGCAGCTTCGCAAGTATCAGTTTCAATATCCTGAGTAGGAGAAATCAGGATGACTTTGACAACTCCAGCCTGTTCGTGAAGTGCTGCATAAACACCGCTTATAGCGACAGTTTCTTTTATCATATGCTGTTTTTTAACATAGCTCTGAATTGAGTTTTCTGCAGCTTCAAGGATCAAGCTGACTGAGGCACCCGGTTTAACTTCAAGACTTGCTGTAATTGTATAATCTATGATTGTAGCAGATTGAACGATAACATTGTCCGTCAGCGGCCTCACAAATTCATCGCTAAGTGCTGCTTCAACTTTCGCCTGTAATTCCGATGATGCCGTGCCATCACCTGTTTTGGACAATACAGATAAACGAACTACACCCGGACTGGGACTGTCAACGCCTATATCCTTAACATCAGGGTCCGCATTTCTACCGTGAGCTTTATAACTTCCATCAGACCCAGCAGTAGTGAGTGACTCAAATACAAGTAAAACTCTTTCTAGAAAATCTTCGTCAGGTTCCATAACTTCAGCTACAGGTGGGAGCGCATCAGGTTGCTCTTCGATAAGCGTAAATCGTTTCATGTTAAATATAGCAGCAAGGTTTTCCAGATCAGCACCCTTGGTGTATGCAAGCATAACAGCTTTGCAGGCATTATTAATTCGCTTTCTTATAAGCGTCTCTCTGTATGAGCTTGTTTCGAGTATTTTATATGATGGGTCAGACTCAACGGTTGCAGAAAGGGAGTCATCTCTTGTCTTTAAGTCAGTTACAGTATCTTTTAAAACAACTTCGAATTCAACTTCTTCAATGATATCCGGAGGATCTAGTGCGCTTAGGTCTATTGCATTGTGTGTGCTCATATTATTATCCCGTCAATTGTAATAGGTGATCCGTCAGGCAAATATTTACCTTCAATAATTATTTCAATCTTTCCGTTATTTACCTGTTCGGCATATACTTTTGAAACCTTCAGCCTCGGTTCCCATCGGTTTAAAGCTTCCGCAACCGCAGAATAAGCATCAACAAGCCAGTCTGAATTTATAGGCCTGTCTATAAGTTTAAATAAATCTGAACCGTATTCACGCCTCATTACCCTCGAACCTTTCGGGGTTGTCAGAATGTCATTGACAGACTGCTTAAGGTGCTCAATTCCGCTTAAGCTCTTTCCTGTTTTGCGATCTATACCATTCATAAAAAGGTTATCAGGTTAAAAGGTTGAAAGAATCTTCTTTTTATATTGGGGAGAAGTACGAAGATAATGGACCTAGTTGACAAAAGTGGACTTAGTTGAGCAAGCATTAAATAGGTTGAGATGTTTCACTACCTAAGCTGTCGATGTGGTGGTGAGTTGATAATGCCTTGCCGTTGGCCGTGACTTCGCCTACCTGTACTCTGTCACCTGTGACATCCTCAGATCCAATACGGGCCAGGTCTCCGTTATGTGTAGTGTCTCCTTCATGCTCAAGATCACCGTCATGAGTGAATTTGCCTTTAAGAGTTAGATCACCGGTGATTGTTATATCGGGAATGTCTATATCCGCAGTTCCCTGTGTCATTTTAATTTTAAGATGATGTGATTCTCTGTTGTATTCAATTTCTGTGCCGTCCTCATACTTGATCTTGTGTATATCCGGATCATCAGACGGAGCCGGGAAAAGGTTCTGATACAGAGAGCCTTGTATAACTCCCTGGGACATATCACCGAAAGGACTGAATATTATTACCTGTTCACCAATATCAAGAGGCTTCCAGGCTATATTTTTGCCTGCACTGCCAGCTGTACAGGGCAGCCAGTTTGTTAGAATATCGCCGGTCCTTACACGATAAAGAGATTTTGTATAGTCGGCCTCTTCAATCGCCCCTATTCTGATAAGATTTGCAAGTTTTCGTTCAAGTTCTGTTATTGTAAAATGCATAATTTTTTAATTGAATATTGATAATAGTTTTGTGACTTCACTTTTTATGTTTACAACGGATTCATTTGCTATTGGACACCATGTCATAGTTGGTGTCGGCGTTATAAAGCCGTCTTCATTCCAAACCGATACTCCGAGGCGTATTGTCTGCTGCCATGTTGTTTCCCATGCTTTATGTCCATAATTTGCAGGCTTGAACTCTACTGGTACAGAGGTTAGATTCTCAGGAATAGAAGTTTTCCCAAGACCAAAATTATTTTGCCTAATCATTTTAAATAACTCTGTAGTGAAATTAATAATTTCTAATTCTACTACAGGTGTTGAATCTTTCAGCACAGTATAAGCCGCAAAAGATACTTCGTATGGTGTAAGTTCTTCCCCTTTGTCTTCACCTTCCTCAATACGCTCAATATCAATAATGATAGCCGGTGTTTTTATGTTTTTCGCAAATGGACT
>CAZGAI010000030.1:0-14849 GCA_964523175.1 uncultured Victivallales bacterium
TTTAATTACAGCAGCTACTGCAGGAGGTGGCTATCTAAACTTTATGGGAAATGAGTTTGGTCATCCGGAGTGGGTAGACTTCCCGCGTGAAGGAAATGACTGGTCTTATAAATATGCAAGAAGGCAGTGGAATTTAAAATACGATCAGAATCTTAAATACCGCTTTCTTTCTAATTTTGATAAATCGATGCTGCATGTGATTTCTAAATACAACATTATTGAGCAGACGGCCAGCTTAAGTCATTCGCACAATGATAAGAAAGTACTTGCATTTCAGAGAGGCCAATTAGTATTTATTTTTAATTATCATCCAAATCTTTCAGAAGAAGATTATTTTATTGATATACCCAAAGGTGATTACAGGCTGTTATTATGTTCCGATGATAAAGAGTTCGGAGGTCAAGGCAGAATTAGTGCTGGACAAACCTTTAACTCAAAAACCGATAAAATTATTAAAGTTAAAACCGTCAAGGATGAAAAAGGGAAAGTTGGAAAAGAAGAAATAACAATAACCAAAACAGGATTCAGGATTTATATTCCCTGTAGAACTGCAGTGGTATTGGAAAAAGTCTAAGGCAACAGTGCTTAAATTTAGTTTCACTCAAAGTAATGAAACAACTCAAAAAAACATAACCTATAATTTATAGGTTATGTAATAGCATGTCCATGTGGCTAGAAGATAGGCTAGTAATGTTTTTTCTATATTCTTCTGCTCTTCTATATGCTTTTTTGCTATACTGTTTATATAGATCATCTTCATTGAAAAATGAGTTTATAATATCTCTGTATTGATTTGTGATTTCAGTATCTTTCAAATCTGCTGATACCATAATCCCGCTGTCACCAAGAGCTTCCGGTATTCCACCTATTTTATTAGCAATGACTGGTATCCCATTAATAGCGGCTTCAATTGTTATTCTGGGGTGTCCATCTATGATTGTTGAAGGAATTAATATCAGGGAGACTTCCGAATAAAAGTTTTTAAGATTGGTTTCCCTTCCCAATACTGAAACATTTGGATATTCTGAAAATGAATAACTACCGTTGCCCATGATGATAAAATGGCAATCCGGCATAGACTTTATCAGATTTTTAACTATTGCGTCCCCCTTATGAAGGCCTGCCGAATAATAACCGATTTTATTATTTATATTACATTGTTCTTTAAATTTAAACCTGTTTAAATCTATAAAAGGGGTCCAGATTGATGATGATATTCCAAGTTCATTTTTTATCATTTTCTGTGATGCTGAGCTTACCGTAAAAACTTTTCTGCTTTTCAGAAAAGAAATATACATAGGGGAGTTGCTTTTTAATATATCTAAAGATACTACAGGAGAACGAACGTGATGTGCAAAATTAGTTCCGACAATAACATTGGCAACAATAGACGTAAGGTCAATATCAGCTGTAAAAAAATACGCTCCGGAAAATTCCTTTAGCTTTTGTATATATCTTTTCAATACTTCAGGTTGTTTATTGAGCCGTATATCCATCCTTGAGTAGGGCAATCTTTCGCAAGATATGTTTATTCCCTCTAGAATACAATCAATATGAGAGTCGCTGCAGGAAAGAATATTTCCTCCCATTTGTTCAATAATATCTTTTGTTTCTAAGTAATTAACCCATTCAGGGGAAAAACCAACAATATAGGGATCATACCCGAGAGTTTTCAAATATTTGAACAAATCAAAAAAAGAAGCGGAGACACCACTGCATAAAGTTGGATCAAAATCACCGTTAATATATACGATTTTTTTGTTACACATAGAAAACAATCCTAAATAGATTTACAAAACAAAGAATCCACAATTTTCAAGACGAAAACCTGGAGCGCGAATTCAAAGAAAAGTAACAATAGAGTAGCCTATAATCTTTAGCAACTGTTGAATTTTAAAATATTGGTTTTACTTTTGTTGAAGATAATAATCATATTTTTAATTTCCTATAAAAAGTAAACCAGCAAAAGAGTTAAACTTATACTGTGGAAGAAATCATTTGGAAAATTTCTGAGGTTAATTCAACTGTAAGGCAAATTATAGAGGGCGGTCTGGCCCCCTTTTGGCTTACAGGTGAAATTGGAACTCTTACTGTTCATCGATCTGGTCACGTATATTTTATCTTAAAAGATCAAAAATCACAAATACGTGCTGTTTTCTGGCGAGGTGCTGAATTTGTAAGACAATTGCGTCTGGCTACCGGCCAAAAAATAGAAGCCTTTGGTCAGTTGTCAGTATATGAAACACGAGGTGAATATCAATTCAGTATTAAAAGTATTCGTACTGTTGGTCTCGGTGATTTACAGCGAAAATTTGAAGAACTAAAAGTAAAATTATCTGCTGAAGGTCTTTTTGATGAGAGCAGAAAAAAACCTATACCGCTTCTTCCAAGAAGTATTGGCGTAATCACTTCCTCGAGCGGCGCTGCAATACGGGATTTTTTAAATATTATTAACAGACGTTTTCCAAATATAAACATTCGAATCTATCCTGCATTGGTACAGGGAAAAGGTGCGGAACTGAAAGTTGCTGAAGGTGTTCGTTTTTTTAACAGGTTTTCTTCTGTAGATGTAATAGTTATTACTCGCGGGGGTGGAAGTATGGAAGATTTATGGCCATTTAACAGTGAAATTCTGGCACGAACAATATCTCAGAGCAAAACTCCGGTAATCAGTGCGGTAGGGCACGAAATAGACTTTACAATTTGTGATTTTGTATCCGATCTAAGGGTACCGACCCCGTCCTCAGCAGCGGAACTTGTCATTGGCAGACAGGAAGAGTTTCAGCAGAATATAGAGGACTTAAAAAGAAGATTGCGTAATTCACTGGAACTGTATAGGGAGCGCCTTAATAGGCGCTATGAAAGAGCAGCCAATTCTTACGTTTTCAAAGACCCAGCTCGTATTATTAACGAAAAACAGCAATATGTTGATGATCTTTACACAAAAATATGTCATTCTTTCGAACTTAAGCATGAAAGAGATAAAAATAAACTTAATTATCTTTTGGGAAAGCTTAAAGCTTTAAGCCCTGATTCTGTACTGAAAAGAGGTTACTCAATAATAACGTTAAAAGATACACAAAAGGTGGTGACAAGCTCAATACCTGCTGGAACAGAGGTTAATGCAATTCTAAAAGAAGGACGGCTGGACCTCGTTGTTACAGGAAGTAGGTAAAAATATGTTGTTTTTAGGGGACAAGTATAAAAAAGCAAGACAATCATAACTGGGAAACCGAACATTATGAACAGTATAAAAGAGGTTGCATTTTTAGGTCCAGAAGGGACTTATTCTCATATTATAACTAAAAAATATTTTGGAAATGAGATAAAAGCAGTTCCCATGTCTTCTATAATGGATATTTGTTCATTTGCAGCGGAATCCCCCAATAGGCGCGCACTCGTTCCTGTAGAAAACTCTTCCGGAGGACCAATACCCGAAACGATTGATATTCTTATTTATAATAAATTTAAATTATTAATTGAAGAATCTATCAGCTTAAATATTAAGCTTGCCCTGCTGGGAAAAAAAGGGGACAAAATAGAAACGTTGTACTCCCATTCTGTTCCATTATTCCATTGTGATTCGTGGATTAGAAAAATTATGCCTAAAGTCAGTAAAGTCACAGTATCAAGTACTGCCAAAGCCGCTAAACAGGCATCTATGGAAAAAAATGCAGGAGCTATAGCTTCACCCGACTCAGCGAAAATCTACAAACTCGATATTTTAAAATACCCAATTGAGCATGATGTCCCTAACATAACCCAATTTTACTCTTTGGCTTTATCACCCGGCAAACCTGAAGGCAATACAATAAAAACAAGCGTTTCTGCATTCCTCAAGGATGAGCCCGGCAGTTTATATGATTTTTTGGAGCCATTTAAAACAGAAAAGGTAAACCTTACAAGAATCATTTCCAGACCTATCTACGGTAAACCATCTGAATATGCTTTTTTTGTAGATATCGATGGAAATTTAGCAGACAGTCATATTAATAGTACAATTGATAAAATTCGTCAAGCATGCTCTACATTCAGAATAATTGGATCCTACTCAGCAGATAAAATCTATGATCTATAATTTTATGTAAAGCGGAAATTAATTGTTGTTAGTAACTTCTAATAATTGGAAATTACTTAATATTAAGTTACCTTACCTAAAATAAATTTAGATTGCACATTATATTTGATAGTATATGACTTTGCCTTCAAGTTATCTTTTCTATTTATATAAGGAATATAATTTGTTATCTGGCAATAATTAAAAATAATAATATATAGTTAAATGATTGATAGCAAAATATTAACTAAATAAGCTGAAAATAAAAATACCTCTGGTATAATCATGAATAAAAATAAATTAGATATTAAATATTTTGGAGATGAGGTTTTAAGTAAAGTTTCTTCTAAGGTAGATGTTATTACTGAGGAAACCCGGGAACTGGTTGCAGAAATGATTGAAGTTATGTATAATTATGACGGGGTAGGGCTTGCTGCATCTCAGGTGGGAATAAACCTAAATATTATTGTGATTAATCTGTCACCAGAATATTTAAGCGGTTCTTCTATTTCACCAGGGGAAGCTTTATTGCTGCCTCAAATGCCCATTGCGTTAATCAACCCGGAAATTACTTCATTCAGCACAGAAATAGTTACTTTAGAAGAAGGTTGTTTGAGTGTGCCGGGTATTTATGCTCCGGTCACACGTCCGATTGGAATAACACTAAAAACCCAAATGCTTTCCGGCGAAGTAATATACATAGATTGTGGCGGGTTTCTTGCAAGAGTACTGCAACATGAAACCGATCATTTATCAGGGAAGCTTTTTATTGAACGCCTTGAACCTGAAAGTTATAAAAAAATCACCAAAAAACTAAATAAGCTTAAAAAACGCTTAACACAAAAAGGCTTAATTTAAAAAAATGTATAGTAATTTACTTTTAACATGTTCATAGTTATTGTGAACTATATAGCCCATTAAAATAAAAATATAAAACAAGGTTTACCTTGAAAATGATATATCATGAGTAATAATTTCTTAAGAATTTTATTTTCGGTCTGTACCGGGACAGATGTTTTTAAGAAAATAATTAGTTTTTCACTATTCAGAACATTTCGGCACCTAATTTTGATAAGCATTTTATGTTCCTTTGTTTTTGTTTTGGCAAAATCACCGGGAATGAGAAAAGATATTTATTCCATAACCAGTTATTTCCAAAAACAATTTGGAAATGTTATAGTTAAGAAAGCGGGAGTTTATCCTGAAAAAAACCCTGAATCTCCAAAAAACTTGACTTTTAATTCAATTCAAATTAATTATTTCCCAAAAGAGCCTGCTGATAATAAATTTGAAATTAATGACAAATTGAACCGTTCAGGTTTCATATGGCTACCTAACTGTATTGTAGGTTGGCTGCAGTTGGATGATTCTAACTTCTTTGTGTATCAGGCTTTAACGTCTTTAAATTCTCATAACTGGTTTGGAATGGTTTCTAAAGATGAAATTTCTTCATATTTAAAAAACTGCTTTATTAAAGATTTTAAATACCTGCGTTTTTCATTTTTTGTTCCCATGAATGTTCCTTTGTTTGGTTTATTAACTTTAAATGAAAACAACAGTCTTTTGAATTATTCGGATAGCATTTTTTACTGGTCTGCTTTTGGGGTTATGTTACGTTTTATTGTTACAATAATTTTTAACTCTCTTTTCTATTCTCTTCTTTTCGCATTAATTTATTCAATATCGAGAAGGTCTAAGTTATATAATTTAAAATTTAAGGCTTTTTTGACGACTGCTGTTTATGCGGGGTTTCCTGGTATAATTATAGGAACAATTTTTACTATTGCAGATATGACATGGCTTCAATATCAAACAATATTTTTAATATCTTTTATTATATATATAATCGTAATAACACACAAACTGCGAAAGCAGAACGATGACAATAATATAAATATCCCCAAATAATAGAAAACTTAATATATAAAGGATTTTTATGAAAAAAAGAGAAACTGTACAATATGGAATTTCATCCTGGTATTCAACTTTGGCTGATTATACCTTTCCAACAACTTTTGTAAAGCTAAAGGAGGCAGAGCTTGATTTATTGGCAAACGGTGTAACGGAAGAAAGCGAAGTCTATAATATTGTAAATAGAATTTCTAAAGCTCAATATGCTTTTACTAGAAATACTTTTGTTTTTGCAGACATAACCGCTCCTACAGATACAGAAAGATTTGCCTTTAAAAAAGGTGCTGTGTATTCAGCTGCGAGTGCATGGCGTAATCTAACAGAAAGTCAGAAGGTTCGTGCCGCTGCTAAAAATAAAGAATTTGATTGTATCTGTATTAGACCTTTTAGAAATATGACACCTTATAGGGAATTTAGATTATTTATTTATGAAGGTAGACTGTCTCTGATGAGCCAATATTGGCAAACACGTCATTATCATAGACTCGATGTAAAAAAAGATTTTTACTGGGCAAAGGCTGAAGAACTTATTGATGAAATTTCATGGCTTTTACCTTCAGATACAATTGTTCTGGATATTTATTTTACCTCAAAGGATCAGATTATATTAATTGATTTTAATACATGGGGAAAGCCAACTGCACCGTTGTTGGCTGAGTCATGGAGCATTGACTGGAGAAATGAACATGGGATAAAAATTATTCCTCAGTTAGAAGAATAAAATCCTCAGTCAAACTTAGGATATCGCATACCATGTCATAATGAAACGAAGAGAATCCCTGTTATGAGACATTTGATTTGTCTCGTACTGGGTTTACTTATGAGCTCTATTGCTTATTCATTTGGCATATTCTTTCGCCCTTCAGTTTTGAAAAATGATTGACCTGAGAATAATTATCTGAAATGGTTAAAAAAAAACCAATTTATTTCTTTATGATTTTTCTGCTTATTTGTATAATGCTGTTTCAACCTACGCGCAGTTTTATTCGAAGAATAGTTGCGGATTTTTTTTATCCTTTTTTTAGTTTGGTATTAAAGGTAGAGAATATTGTTGCTCAGAAAGGGCTTGCGCGAAAAAGTAACAATATTTTATCTGCTGAACTTATTGATTTACAAAAAGCCAATAGTACGATATCTGCCAAATGTGAATATTTGGAGACATTGGTCAGTGAGAACAGTGAATTAAGAAAGCTGTTAAACTTAAAAATTAACCCCGACTATAATTATATTTTTGCTGAAATAATATTTCGTGATCCAGTTGAATGGTTTAATAGATTTTCAATTAATAAAGGGGAAAGCGATGGTATAGAGAATGGCGCTGTAGTTTTAGCAAGAATTAGTGCAGATAATACACCTAGTAAATCTAGCTTTGGTGTTGTTGGAAGGATTGCTTCCCTCTCAAAACATATTGCGTCCGTTAATACTATCGTCAGTGATGAATGTAACCTTAGTGTTATAATTCCTGAAAATGGTGCTGCAGGAATACTTACTGGTGGAAAAAGGATCGGTCACAGGTTCTGGTCTGAAATAAGTTACTTACCTAGGGATTTGACTTATAAAGCTTTTTCACCTGTTTTAACATCAGGGATGAACTCTTTAACTCCTGCTAATTTAGAAGTAGGAAGCATTATGGAAGAAAAATCTTCTGTTGTTTCAGTGTACAATAATCTATTTGTTGAGGCCAGACTTAAACCTTCTGTTAACCTGAACCATTTAAAGTTTGTTTTAATACTTGTAAAAAAATAATGATTCATTTACCATACATATTTTTATTATTGTTTATATCATTTTTTTGCGAAATGTTTTTCGGTTCGTATGGTATTATTATACCTTTCATTGCAGTAATGATATTTTATCTAACCATGATATACACCCTGAAAATTGGAATATCTCTTGCAGTAATTGCGGGATTAATTTTAGATATTTTATATGGCCGTATGTTTTATATAACACCTCTAACACTTTCTGTAATTTCATTTTTTTCAATTTTCTGGTTGCGCAAAGGCGTTGTAAAAAGCATTCATCTACAAATACTTCCCGGTGGTGCAGCCTCATTTATTTTCACATTTCCCCTTCTTGCAATAAATTATTTTTTGCATGAAAGCGGTTTTTATTTATTCTTTATTAATATATTAATTCTTTTGCTAGCTATAATTTTAGGAGCCATTTTGCTCCCCATAACTATTTTTATCCTCGATGCAATAAACACTAAACTAAAAATTAACCTGTATACAAATTCAAAAAAAAGATTAAATGAAAGTAGATAGAAATTGAAGAAAAAACCACTACAAAGATTTAGGGTTATTATTTTAGTGGGAATTTTCGCATTTTTTTATTTATTATTGCTAATTCGCCTGGGAAGCCTACAAGTTGAAAGCAGTAGTAAATATTCTCAGAAAATTGCAACTCAGTCCATTCGTAAAATTCGAGTACCGGCAACTCGCGGAAGGTTATTCTCTTCTGATGGGAAAATCATAGCGGATAATATTCCGAGCTATAATATTGTTTTTCATCTGGCTGAAATGCGCAAATATGGACGCACAAAGACAGTTAACCATATATTTAAATGTGCAGAAGAAATTTCGGCAGCTATTCATAGAAAATTAAAAATCACAAAAAATGATATTATTAAACAGATCAATCTTCGCCCAGCCATGCCAATTACTATTTTTGCAAACTTGACTAAAAAAGAATTAGCCATAGCTTCTGAATATACTCCTCCTATACTGGGAATGGAAATTACTGTGTTATCCGTTAGGTCTTATCCTTATAATAAATCCGCCAGCCATATTCTTGGATACACAGGAAAAGACGACCCAGGAGATGCCCCGGACCGTTCTAGTTATTCATATTACATCCCTGATAAGGAAGGACGTGGAGGGCTTGAAAAAATGCTCGATAAAAAAATTAAAATTGGCCCGGGTTACAGTGGATTACGTGGGAAAGCTGGAAATAATTTACTGCGTGTTAATGTAAAGGGGTATGTTCATGATGACTTAGGGGTTTCTCGTCCTCCAAGAAATGGAAATAATGTTGAACTGACTTTAAACTGGGATGCACAGTTGGCTGCTGAAAAGGTTTTAAAAGGTAAAAAAGGTTCTCTTGTCCTTCTTAATGCTAATACAGGCGCTGTTCTTGCAATGGCTTCATCTCCTAGCTATGATTTAAACCTTTTTACTGACGGTATAAGTAGTAAAAACTGGAAATCTCTGCTTAATGATCCTGAAAAACCTTTATTCAATAGAGCCTTGATGGGGCAGTACATGCCGGGTTCTATAATAAAACCAATAGTTGCACTAGCCGCACTTAAAGATGGCATTGATCCTGATACAACAATATTCTGTGATGGAGCCGCCCCTATCGGGAGAAGTAAAATCCGGTGTTGGATCTGGCGATATGGTGGGCACGGTGATGAAAATATGATTGAAGCAATAAGAGATTCATGTAATGTTTATTTTGTAAAAACAGGATTAAAACTGGGCTTGGATAAAATTGCTGCTATGTATAGTGTAGTAGGTATCGGCAAAAAAACCGGGATTGGCTTACCTGAGCGTTCAGGACAACTTCCTTCTCGAAAGCTGAAAAAGCGGCTTGTTGGAAGAAAATGGACTATTTTTGATACCGGGTTGATTTCTATTGGACAGGGAATGTTGACAATTACACCTCTTCAGGCAGCAGTCTATACTGCTGCAATAGCCAACGGTGGAACAGTTTGGAAACCGTTTTTTGTAAATAAAATATACAATTACAATAACAAAGAACTTTACTCAGCTATACCCCATAAAGTTAATCAGCTGCCAGTTACACTGAATCAGCTTGGTATTGTTAGAAAAGGTATGTATGAATCGGTTCACGATATCAATGGATCTAGTAAAAGGGCAGGTAATGATATTATTTCATTATATGGAAAAACTGGGACTGCACAGGTGGGGCCAGCGAATAAAAGACGTAAAAACACATGGTTTTCCGGCTTTGGAAAATATAAAGATAATTTATATGCAATCGTAGTTTCTGTTGAGGACGGGCGTTCAGGTGGCCTTACAAATGCTCCTCTGGTAAAAAAGTTTTTTACCACTTGGCTTAAAGATAATTAGGAATAAATTCTATTGCATAATTAACATTGTCTGTTTTTTTTATCTTTTATACATAAAAAGCTTGCCTTTAGGCATTTTCGAGTTTATTTTCTAAGTTGAGTTTTAATAAAAGTTTTAAAGAAGAGGGTATATTTATGACAAAGAGAGATTTGGTTGTTAGAATTGCTGATGAAGCTGACTTAACACAAAATCAGGTTGCTGCAGTTGTTCAGAAAACTTTAGATTATATTGCTGATGAACTGGCATCCGCAAAAACTATTGAATTAAGAAATTTCGGTGTTTTTGAAGTAAAAGTTCGCAAAGAACGTAAAGGACGTAATCCAAACAAGCCAAAAGATGAAGTTATTATTCCAGAACGCGCTGTTGTGAAATTCCGCCCTGGTAAAGAGTTGAAAGAAAGAGTAGACAAACTTGATCCATCAAGAATATAATCAATTCTTCTTCTGTTTTTGACATATATAAACCCTGTTATTGCGACAGGGTTTTTTTTGTTTGGAAAGGTCATGCATGAAAAAAAAACTTAGACATATTTATCTTACTGCAGTTAACCGGAATAGACTTCTTATTTCAAGAATAGGGTACCTTCACATTAACAGTTTCAAGTTGATAATTCTCCTCTTTTTATCTGTTTCCATTCTACTATTTTTTATTGATCCTGCATTTGCCAGAGCTGGTGGTGGAGAAGGATTTTCAGGCGGTGGTGGCGGTGGCGGAGGAGATGGCGGCGGCGGTCTTTTTTTCTTACTTTTTTTTGTTATCCGTTACCCTGTGATTGGTATTCCGTTACTTATTATTGTTCTAGTTTTTATGTTCTTTAGCTCAAAATCAGCAAAATCAGGGCATATGAACAGAACCATCCGAAAGGGGTATTCAACACAGCAGGATAGAGCGTTTAGGGAAAGTGTTGAGTATATTAAAGATAAAGACCCGGAGTTTTCTGAGCTTCCATTGATAGAAAAATCTAAAAAAGTCTTTCTTAATATTCAGAAAGCATGGGAGGAACAGGATATGCGTTCTGTTCGTCATTTAGTTTCAGACGGTATTTTTGAGCGGTTTTCTCTTCAGCTGGATATTCAGAAAAATTCTCTTATTAAGAATGTTGTCAGCAATATAAATATTATTAATACAAAGCTTGTAGCTGTTGAGTCTGATCACTATTTTGATACAGTTCATATTATGATAACAGCCTCTTCAATTGATTATTATGAGCGAACCGATAATGGCAAGCAGGTTTCTGGTAATATTATGGAGGCTGAGGCGTTTACTGAATACTGGTCATTTCTCCGTCGTCCAGGAGCTAAAACACTATCAGGAAATGGCCTGGCTGAGGGGTGCTGCCCCAACTGCGGAACTCCGTTGGAACTTTCTGACTCTATTATTTGTCCATCTTGTAAGGCTGTTATCAATTCAGGTGAATATGATTGGGTTCTTGCAGAAATAACTCAGGCATCAGAGTGGAGGATAAGACCTTCAAAAATGATCGTAGGAATGGATAAATTATGCTTAAAAGATCCAGCATTTAATGTCCAGCACATTGAAGACAGGGTCTCTGTGATGTTTTATCGCAATATTGCTTCTCAATTTTTTGCTGATACAAAATATATTTCTAAACTGGCAAATAATGACTTTTTGTCAATAAATAAAAGTAGATATACTTCTTTACAAAATGGTAAACATGAATTTTATGCGGATGCAGCAATTGGAACCGTAGAAGTTGTGGAAGTAGGGCATGGTGATAATGAAGGTATGGACTCGATAAGAGTAAAGGTTAAGTGGGCGGGCCATAAAGAAGATGCGATGATCCCTTCATTTATATCTCCTGATTTAAGAGCTTCACATATTTTTACTCAGGATTATTTTTTAAAAAGAAGGTCAACAGCTTTGACTTCTAATAAAAATACCTTAACAAGTTCTCATTGTCCCGGCTGTGGTTCTCCTGAGTCAATTGATACTTCCGGGAACTGTGCGTATTGCGGAATTGCGTTGAATGACGGTAGCGTAGATTGGATTTTAACTAAAATTCAGGCTTTCACTGGATACCCTCAATTTGTTTCTCAGTATGATTCATTTCAACATGCTTCGGTATTAGCAGGTGATGCTCCCTCTTTATCAAAATTTGATAACGAAAGCATAGTTTCCTGCGCAGTTGCTATCATGTTATCCGATGGAATTATTGATGACAAAGAACAGGTTCTTCTAGAGAAAATGGCTTCATCAAAGGGGGTATCTCCTCAAAAACTGGCTATGATAATAAAGACAGTTCAGGAAAAAGGATTGCATATTCCAAACCCAGAAACAGCAGAAGCAGCCCAGGAGTTTTTAAAATGTATGGTGCGGATGTGTTTGGCAGACGGAAAAATTACATCATCAGAACAATTAATGCTGAAAAACCTTGTTTCGAAAATGGGATATTCTGATATTGATATTAACCTGATTGTCAAAAAAGAGCGGTCAAAACTGTATTCAAAGGCAAAAAATATTATTAAACAATAACTCTTAATTATTTTAAATAATTAGCCTTTTTTAAGTCCAGTAAATACTGTTTTCGCCAAACTCCGCCACCGTAACCGGCTGGAGTTACATCTTTTGCAATTACTCTGTGGCATGGTACAATTATTGCGATTCTATTACGCCCGTTGGCATTGGCCACAGCCCTTACTGCTTTCGGGTGATTAATATTTTGTGCCTGTTCTGAGTAGGAACGTGTTGAACCATAGGGAATATTTATCAATTCGTTCCACACTTTCAGCTGAAGCTCTGTCCTGGGTGTAACTATTGGTACATTAAATGTCTTTCTACTTCCATTGAAGTATTCTGTAATCTGCTTGTTCAGGCTATTAAAATGTTTATTAAATCCAGGGACAACTTCTGAATTAAACAATTTCTTTAACTGTTATGTGCGGATTATGGTAAGAATTTCATTTAGTCTATGCCTCATTGTCTCCTCTGTTTTTGCTTCAACATTTAATCGAAGGAGGGGTTCTGTGTTTGAGCAACGGACATTAAACCACCAATTTTCGTATTCAAAAGAATACCCATCCAACTCAAATTTATTCTTTGCATCGGAATATTTTACTTTGAGCACAGCGATTATAGCATCAACGTCAGCAACCTTGGAGTTTATTTCACCACTGGCAAAATATTTACGTAAAGGAGCTGTCAGTTCACTAACAGTCTTATTGGTCTTACAAATTAGATTAGCAAGTTTTATCATAGCCAACCCCTGAGATTCTGCTAAATTATTCTCTTTGAAATAGTAGTGTCCGGATAGTTCACCGGCAAAGACTGCTCCGGTTTCTCGCATTTGGGCTTTTATAAACGCATGCCCTACTCTGCACATTATTGCTGTCCCGCCATCTTCTTCAATGCATTCTTTTACAGCTTTACTGCTTCTTAAATCATATAAAATTGTTGCAGGTCCACTACTTAGTATGTCCCGTGCGATTAAACCGGAAAAAATATCCATAGAAATTCTGTTGCCCTCATTATCAACAAAACCGCATCTATCGGCATCACCGTCGAATCCTGCTCCAAAATCAGCCCCTACCTCTTTTACTTTGGCACAAAGAACATCGAGTGTTTCAGTAATTAATGGGTTGGCTTCGTGATTTGGAAATGTGCCGTCAAGTTCTTCATATAAAGGTATCAGTTCAAATAAATCTCTAATACCAGCTATTTCATATGATCCCATTGAATTGGCAAAATCAGCAACAACTTTTAATTTTCGGTCAATTTGGCAATATGAACGTAGGAAATCTGCATAATCAGGGGCAATATCATAAGAAGTAATTTTACCTTTATTAACTATATTCTTATCCCAGGAACTATTCATTACAATTTTTTCAATTTCTTTAATACCAGTATCACTACTTATAGGAATTGCTGTTTTTCTACAAAGTTTTAATCCGTTCCATTCACTGGTATTATGAGATGCTGTAATCATAATGCTCCCGTCAGCTTTAAGCTTTCCGTTAGCATAATATGACATTGGAGTAGAACACATACCAATATCAATAACATCCACCCCCTGCTCAGTAATACCATTTGACAAGGCATTAAACAGTGGAAGCGAGTGCGGTCTCATATCTCTGCCAATTACAACTTTATTCCCTTTTAAAAACGTGGTATAAGCTCTACCAATTTTCTCGGCAAGTTCTTCATTAAGCTCGTCTGGATAGATCCCCCGTATATCGTATAATTTAAAAGCTCCTGCCATTATGACATCCTCTTAATTTTAATCATTTCTGTATTAATGCACCAACCATTGATAAGCTCCTATGGCTGAAGTTATGGTGAAAACTGCATTTAATATGATAAACAATAGAGCTATCTGATATCCTTTCTTAAATGAGTAATAAGAATAGATTACTAGGAAAAAGCCGCCAATTGTATATGCAATCGGGTTAAGTGTTCCTACTCCCATGGCCAAAAAAAATAGGCCGATAGTGCCTATAATCAGGTATCTTTCTTTAAATGAACCCTTTACTGCGAAAAAGATAACTGTAACTATAACTATTATAAAAGTAATAATTGTTATTGCCAAAATCGGAAGGTTTAAAAAAGTCAAAATAGCATCTATTACTAATATTGCTTCAAGTACTGTAAAAAAAACATTTTTTTCCAAATATGAAGATAGTGTAAGAAAAATAGCACCTGCTAAAAACAAATATCTTTGACAGGGGTTCCCTGGCATAAGAGTGCCTACGATAAAGAATAATAAACCGATTATTCCAATAAGAATATTAACCAAATGGTTCCCATGATATGCTTTACCCATAAACGTTCTC
>CAZGAI010000031.1:0-14782 GCA_964523175.1 uncultured Victivallales bacterium
TGCATAAATACCAGTAGGCCTGGATTTAATATAATTTTCTATCTCCTTACTATGCAATGCCTCAAGTATTCTTTTTGAACTCAATAAATCAAAGTTTTCGTGTTTTAGTGCAAAAACTAAATGTTCTATATCTTTACCCCCAGGCCAGTATCTTTTATCATAGATACACCAACCATTTTTATGAGAAATATTACCTCTAATATGATTTTTTGATACGCTTGAGGAAATTCTTATATAAGACTTAACATTGTATTTCTGAAGTAAATATGAATACCCTGCCAGTAAAGCATTATGCGGTATTAACTCTCTTTGGAAAATATTATATAATTCCATAATATGCTACAATCTATGTCGAAAACTTGTTTCTTGTGTCGAATTATATGTCTAATATAGTTTTTATGTCGATTTTTGCAAGCTTGTTTGTATGAATAACTGACTGAAACGGTAAAGCAGTAGAAATATAATTAAGTTCTACAACATATAGGAGTTATTTATATTCTATTCCTTCTTCAGCGGCAGTCATGAACGGGTTTTCATCTGACTGCTCATAAGTATGGAGTGATAGTTCTCTCTTTAATCTTTCTTGTAATAAATTGAGGTGTTGTTCCATCTTAACTGTACTATAATCTACTAGGCTGGTTTTTTCGTTTTCTAAATTAACATTTTTTCCTCCTTCGCTCTTTGAGCTATGGCGGATAAAAAATTCTAAATTTTTAACATCACATTCCCATATTACGATAACTTTCCAGCCTAAGTCTTTTAGTTCCAGCTGGTGTTTTTTGTCGTTTGCTATATTTCTTGCAAACTTCGTTTGCCACCATTCGGTTCTTGTTTTGGGTGTTGATGCTTTCCTGCATCCTTCATGTCTATGCCAGAAACAGCCGTGTATAAATATGACTGTTTTATATTTTAACAGAACAATATCCGGTTTGCCGGGGAGAATGCCGGTTTTATATAGTTTTTTATTAACTTTTCCGTGAAGGCGGAAACGATAACCCATGGAATGCAGGAGAGAACGCATCACCATTTCCGGTTTGGTGTTCTTTGAGCGTATTCTACTCATGTTCCAGCTTCGTTTTTGTTTTGATAAATGATCCATATAATAATTTTAAATTAGATGCAATATTTTTCTTATAGCGTCTTTTGCGCCTCTTGCGTTGAAATAAATTAGTGTAATTGGTGTAATTAGTGGATAAGAGTATTTTTATTTCTCCAATTATGATTTAAATTAGATTTTAGCTATTAATATATACTAATTCAGTACTGGAGAAATATCAAAATGTCAGACAATAATAAACTTTCAAGAAAAAGCTACTTAAATAAAAATATCGGTAGTTTTGCTGATACATTAGAGTTCAATGGTACAAGCTATGAAAAAGTTGAAGACCTACGTTATGGAACTAATCCCCACCAGCCGGCTGCCTATTACAAACCGGCTTCTGTAAATACCCCTGTAGGTAGTATGGAAATACTTAAAACAGGTAAAAGCGGATTGTCACAAACTAATCTGGAAGATATTTCATACGCTTTAAATATTGTAAAATTTTTTGATGTTCCGGCATGTGCAGTGATGAAGCATGTTAATCCGAGCGGAGCTGCTGTTGAAAGAAATGATGAATCTCTTAAAGATGTTTATATAAAAGCTAGAGACTGTGATCCGCGCGCTGCTTTTGGCAGTGCAGTTGCATTTAATGTAGAAGTTGACACCAGCACTGCAGTAGAAATAATGGGTTCATTTGTTGAGTGTGTGGTAGCTCCATCTTATACGCCTGAAGCGTTAGCAGCTTTTAATGATCACGAAACTTTTAAATTAAATAAAAGTATAAGAATATTAAAATGCGGAGACCTGAAAAATTTACCCCGTTATATCGGTGAAGCAGGGAAAGAACATCAGACTGTTAAAGTTCTAGCTGATGGATCATTAATTATAGCAGAACCACTTCTTACAAACCTGAGAAGCATAAATGATTTAAAACCGGCTGAAGCAGAAAACAAAAGAGTTGGGAAACAGATTTCAGAAGTCCATACAACAAAGGAGCAGCTGGAAGATCTGCTTGCTGCCTGGTACATCAACTTGAATGTACGCTCAAACGGTGTTGTAATAATGAAGAACGGACAAACACTTGCAGTTGGTACAGGAGAACAGGATAGAGTTGGGGCTGTTGAACAGGCTATAGCGAAATACAAACAGAAGTATGAAGGTAAAGAATTAATACAGAATTCTGTGATGTCAAGTGACGGTTTTTTCCCTTTTCAGGATGCAGTTGAAGTTGCAGCTCAGGCTGGAGTTACAGCTATTATATCTCCGGCTGGTTCATTAAGAGATGCAGATGTAATTAAATGTGCTAATGAACTCGGTGTTGCATTGATTCATGCCCCTGAAAGAGTTTTTTCACACCATTAATAAAATAAATCCTCGCAGAGGATGGGATAATCATAGCCAGGGCGAAATCCCGTGGATATTATGAATAAGATCTAAGAAGCCCTCTGCGAGGGCTGAAAGAAATAGAAAAGTTTGATAATCAGACAAGAAAAATTTACAGCTTATGCCAGACAGCGAACACAATTTATTTAATGCGAAGTTTGATTCTTCCTCTCATTCGAAAAGTGAAGAATCAAATCATGTAAAAATATCAGGTGAGATTGTCCGCGTTGTTTTTGTCAGTGAAGATGAAACATATTCAGTGATAAGAATAAAATCCCAAAAAGGCCGGATACATACTGTAGTCGGTTCTTTTAGCGGTGCGTTTGAAGGGCAGGGGATAGTTGTAAAAGGTAAATGGGAAGATCACAAGGATCATGGTAAGCAGTTTCGCGCGAGTAAATTTAATTTTACCCTGCCTGTTACTTCTGAAGGAATAGAAAAGTATCTGTCATCGGGACTTATTCCGGGTATTGGACCGAAACGGGCAGAGATGATCGTTGCACGGTTTAAAGAAAGCACACTGGATATTCTGGATAACCATTCGGCAAGGTTGCTTGAAATACCCGGATTTGGTAAGAAAACGCTTAAAACAGTTCGTAAATCATGGTTGGAACACGCTGATAAACGTGAAATTATTGTTTATTTTCAAGGGCTTGGGATAAGTCTTGCATATTGCCAGAAGATATATAAGAGATTCGGTTCTGATGCGCTCAATGTAGTTAAGAACAACCCATATAGGCTTGCGGATGAAGTAACCGGTATCGGCTTTTTAAAAGCTGATAATATTGCTAAGAATTTAGGCATTCAGCATAATGATGATAAACGGCTCTGTGCCGGAATAAGGTATTCACTCGGACAGTTAAGCCAGGCAGGGCATGTATGCTACCCTGAAAAGGAGTTTTTGGACTATACAGCTGAACTGCTGGATGTTGAATTTACTGAATCTGAACGGGGTTTACACCTTGCTTGTCAAAATAAAATAGCAGTTATTGATACTGTTAATCTTGATGGAAATGTTCCCACTAGGTTGATTTATGGTACCAACCTGTATTTAGCTGAAAAAGAACTCGCTGAAATTATTCCCAGGCTGGCCAATTATTCTCATCATAAAGGAACGATTTTACAAAAATTTCAAAACAGAACTTCTACTAACCTTGTTTTAAATAAAGAGCAGTCTGCTGCTGTTAATAGTGTTTCAATATCGCCTATATCAATAATTACAGGAGGTCCTGGAGTTGGTAAAACAACTGTAGTTAGTGAAATTGTAAATAGAGCAAAATTTGCAAATCTAAAAATATCGCTGGCAGCTCCAACCGGAAGAGCTGCCAAACGCCTCTCAGAATCTACAAATATTCCTGCCAGCACAATTCATAGGCTTTTGAAATGGGAACCTGTTGAAAAAACTTTTGTGTTTAATCGTGACAATAAACTTCCTGCAGATATTCTGGTAATTGATGAAGTTTCTATGCTTGATGTACAACTGGCAGTTGCGCTGTTTAAGGCAATTGCGCCTGGAACTACAATTGTTCTGGTTGGTGATTCTGATCAGCTTCCCTCAGTCGGACCGGGAAATATCCTTCATGATATAATTAATTCATCAATATGTTCTGTTACAAAACTGATACAGATTTATCGTCAGGATTCAGACAGCAAAATTATACCTAATGCTCATGCGGTTAATTCCGGCAGGATGATAGATTTAGTTTCTTCCAAAAATCAAAATATTTTACACGACTTTTACTGGATAGAACAGGAAGAAACAAGCAGGGCAGCAGAATTAATTGTTAAGATGGTGAAAGAAAGGATTCCGAAGCGTTTTGGGTTTCATCCTTTTAGAGATATACAGATTTTGTCTCCAATGACTAAAGGAGAGTGCGGAACAAAAAAACTTAATGAACTGATTCAAAGTGCGATAAACCCCGGCCCATGCCCACAGTTCGAAGCAGGCTTTAGGGTTTTTAAAGCCGGTGATAAGGTAATGCAGATATCAAATAACTACGACAAGAAAGTTTTTAACGGAGATATCGGTTTTATTCATCATATAAATATTAAAGATAAACTTTTCTCTGTTAAATATGATGACATTGTCGTACAGTACGAATTTTCTGAAGCAGAGCAGTTAAAGCATGCATATGCAATAACAATACATAAATCGCAAGGGAGTGAGTTTCCGGCTGTAATTGTCCCATGTCTGACCTCTCACTTTATAATGCTGCAGCGCAATTTGCTTTATACAGCAATAACCAGGGCAAAAAGGCTGTTGATTATTATTGGTTCAAAAAAGGCATTGGGTATTGCTATCAACAACTTTCGTTTAGAACCTCGTTTCAGTGCTTTTCTTCCCAGGTTGAGAGATAACATGAAAAAAAATAAAATAATGGAGTTTTAATTATACCGAAGGTATTTTTATTTTTGACTTACTTCTTCCTGAATCATTTGCTTTTACGTTATTATCTTCTTTTATTTTTGAATAATAGTCTTCCTGAGTAGTCCTGATAAATTGTTTGTTTTTATCCCAATCTACCCGTTGCAATACATGCTTTTCATCAAGCCAGTATTGTGCCACAATGTTATCGCTTGCATCCAGTTGGACAAATTTAAACAATCCATTATCAGATCCGATAAATTTAAGTTTTATATTATTTTTAACATTTAATTCAAAAGACTCAATTACAGAAAAATGTAATGTTTGCTTATCGTCAAAAGGCAGTAATGTTACGATATTAAATAAAACAAAATCGGATAACGTATTTTTCTGAATAGTATATTGACCGCTTTTTCGTAGAATTCCTTCTACCAGTTGTTTTGATGATTTATTGTCAAATTTTAGCCAAATGGATTTACTTTCTCCTTTTGCATTTGTATTTTTTAGGTTTATTTTATCCAGGCTAAACTCTGCATTATCGGAAAACGAAGCTTTAACTGAATACTTTTCAATGGGGTTTTCTCCATTAATAAATAAGTGAGTTACATATACCTGAAGTGAAAAATCATTTTTTTTGTGTTGCAGGTAACCAAGCTCTTTGTCGTCAACTTTAAATATATACCAGTTGTTAAAAACTTTTGAGATAGAATCAACTCTGTCTTTTATGTTAATCTGTCCGAGAAGCAGATTCTTGTTCTTAAACTTATCTATCAATTCCTTTATCTCTTTTTCTGATACAGAGTGAAAAGCTGCAATAGTACCGTTATTCTTAGTTACTGCAACATATACATGTTTACCTAATTTATATTTTGGATAGTAATACATTTCTCCACCGATCCACCCTTTTTCCTCTACCATACTGTAGCAGTACCCTGTAAATATTTTGGGAAGATCTTTGTCGATTAGAGGTGTTACTGTCTCAAAAGTTACTTTTTGAGTAGCGATTCCTCGCTTCTTGTTGTAATCCGTTATTTTTACATTCTTAACGATAGCAATTGCTTTAATTTTGGATTTTTTTTCTCTTGCTTGAAAAAATTGTCCTGGCATTACTGCGCCACAGTTTATAGATAGATACAAAATCGATACAAGAAATAAAAATATTTTTTTTGGTAAACTCATAGTAGATATCCTTTTAATATTTACTTTTTGACAAAATTTCCAGTTTTAATGAATAATTATATCTATAAATTTGAGTTGCTTTCTATACTAGTCCAAAACGGTCGCTCCGGACGCCTTATCCTTCGTTGTGGTCTTTTCTTCCTGTTTGGGTTGCGAATCTGCCTTGATCATCTCCGGTGAAGCTTCAACAGGTTTAACCAGCTTTCCGGTTTCAATGTTATAAAAGGCCTGGGGTTTTGGAACTGTATAGGTACCGGAAAGCATCTGCTTGTCAAACCCGATGAGTGTGGCAAGTTTTGATTTATCCTTTAACAAAGGGGTTGCAAATTGATTCAGATACGAGGGCACAAGCAGGTTATCTTTTAAATCGAATCGCATGAGAAGGGCTGTATAAGCTTTATTCTCCTGCCCTAACAGCATGTAAGCAAGGGCTTCAAACACTGCCACCTGATCCTGAAGTTCTTCCTTAAATTCACCATCATAGGATATTTTCGTTAGTTGCTTTGCTCCTTGTAAAACCAAGGCCGGCTGGTTGGCAAGACCTGCCAGTTGGGCATATTCATACCAGAAGACGGGATTGTTCTTTTCTTTGTCATGCACAGCTAAAAGTAGTTTTCCAGCAAGTTTCAACGGAAGTCCTTTTTTAACAATCATCCTTGTATAATTGTTAGCAAACAACACATCTGCCGCCTGGTTTAAAAGCGCATCAAAGAGCAGATCCCCCGAATCTTCAAGGCCGGTTTTGTATGCAGCTATTATCCTCTTAAAAATTTTCTCCTGTTGTTCTGTTATCCTGGGTAAATCACCATTTTTCGGAATCAACAGGCCCAGGTCGAGAAAACCTGTTCTAACGGGTATTAGCTCCATAAACATAGGCTTGTTTGGATTTGCTTTATTTATCTTTATTTTCTTTTCATTAATAAAATCATAGGCATAAGCAAAAGTATCATCCTCTGGAGTGTCAGCTGACCAGGCCCACGGTCCTCCACCTCTGATTTCCTCGGCATATCCCAGTACTGCTGTAAATGCACTATAATCACCATAATCTTTATCTCTAAAATTGATTCCTTCACCTTTTTTAAAAATCGTACTATATTCTGAAATGGTAGGAATTCTCCAGTCATTATATCCCCGGCTATGAATTTTATTTATTTCATCAATCCATTTAACCGACCTACTGTATAAGTATTTTTTTGATTGTGCAAAACTATGCAAATTCAGAGGACTCCCTATTATACCTTTTACCCATGATCTTATGCCCGAATCACGCCATACCAAATTGGTAGACAAATCTAACACATATCCATCAAAAACAATTAAAGAACCAGTTCTACTTCCCATTTTTATTGTTTTATATAAAGCTATGGAAAAGTTGTTATCTACAATTGCCCCCGATGCTTTTGAAGGCTGCTTTTTTTTTCTAATTTCTGTTCTAATTTTAATAATGGGATTTTTGGTTTCCACAGAATTAAACCCTGTAAATATCCTGGCGTTTGAAGCGGAATCAAAGGATTCTTTTTTCATTATTCCGGATTTCACGTATAAAACGGCTCCTCCATTTTCTAAATAGTTTTTTGTACATGTTGTGATAATATATCTTCTATTAGACCAAAATTGAATAGTTGAGAAATACCATTTTTTAGATTCTATAATAGTTGATTTATTCCATGATTTTTTTGTAGTAAATCCTCCAACTCTCTGGTCTGCTGCTCCAACACGAAAAAAGCCAAATGCGTCATTGGAATCTACCCACCACTTGATATAGGCGTTATTTTCTTGCAGGTTGAAGGTTTCAACCGACTCCATTTCATGAACAGCATCCTGCTCGACTCCTTTCAAATACATCCCGTCTTGTCCCTGTCCTTTTTCTCCATTTCCTCTTGTGATCTTCCATTTGTTGACTATATCTTTATCTACTGCCAACACATTTGAAACTGATACAAGTAGGGCTAATAAACAAATACATGAAAATAACAGATTCTTTCTCATATGATATGTTTCCTTTTAATATTTACTTTTTGACAAAATTTCCAGTTTTAATGAATAATTATATCTATAAATTTGAGTTGCTTTCTATACTAGTCCAAAACGGTCGCTCCGGACGCCTTATCCTTCGTTGTGGTCTTTTCTTCCTGTTTGGGTTGCGAATCTGCCTTGATCATCTCCGGTGAAGCTTCAACAGGTTTAACCAGCTTTCCGGTTTCAATGTTATAAAAGGCCTGGGGTTTTGGAACTGTATAGGTACCGGAAAGCATCTGCTTGTCAAACCCGATAACTTTTGCCAGCTTAGATTTATTCTTTAACAATGGAGTGGCAAACTTATTCAGATAGGTAGGAACCAACAGGCTGTCTTTCAGGTTGAACCGCATGAGTAGGGCTGTATAAGCCTTATTGTCCAGTCCCAGTAACATGTAACCCAGTGCGTTAAATACCGCGATCTGATCCAGTAGCTCTTCTTTAAATTCACCATTATAGGAAACTTTAGACAATTTATCAGCCCCCATCAATACCAGAGCAGGCTGATTGGCAAGACCTGCAAGTTTTGCGTATTTATACCAAAAAACAGGGTTATTCTTTTCCTTATCATACACTGCCAGAAGAAGTTTGCTGGCCAGTTTTAAGGGAAGTTTTTTTTCAGCAATCACACGTGTATAATTGTTGGCAAACAAAAAATGGGCAGCCTGGTTCAGGAGGGCATCAAAAAGCATCTCGCCAGAATCATCAAGACCGGATTTATATGCAGCAATCACCCGTTCAAAAATCTGTTTTTGTTTTTTTGATAATTGTTTAGTGTTTTCGGCGGAGTTTATTAGGCTGACAATATCCATCGATACTGTTCGAACAGGAATTAATTCAAGATATTTATGCCCATCTTTAGGATATTTTTCTTTCTTCACCTTTCTTGGATTTATAAAGTTATAAACATATACATGATTTTTATCCTCTGTTATATCACTTGACCATGCCCACGGACCTCGTCCATTAATACCCTTCATATATCCCAAAGTATAATTGTCCCAGAGTCCAAATTTATTTTTATCACTAAACCCAATACCCTCACCTTTTTTAAAAATAGTACTATACTCAGCAATTGTGGGTATTCGCAAGTCATTAAATCCTCTATCATGTTTCAAATTTAGCTTTTTAATCCATTTTTCACATGCACTATATCTGTCCCTGTCAAAGCTCGACGACAAAGAACCTCGCATACCATTTTTACGCCACATCAGATTTGTTCTCAAATCAAATACCCATCCACCATAAGAAATAGTAGAATTTGATCTTTCCCCATTTTTTATTTCCTTATATAGTTCTAGAAGTGTTTTTAAAGCTTCAATTGTCGGTTGGGTTTCCCGAACAGTCAGCCATTCAACTTCTACTATACCTTTATTCTCCCTATTCTTATTCTTACGATAAGAAGAAGTTTCAGAACAAAATCCAATTCTGCTTGATCTGCCTGTACCTATCGTATCAACTTCTTTCCCATTAATATACAAAAATGCTGTCTCCCCTTTTATCCGAACAGACAATATATTTAAATCATCTCCTTTTTTAATAGCCGAATCAGACTTCCAATCTGATCGCCAACCTCCTTTACTTGGCTTACTTCTATATCCATAGGTCCACTGGCCAGTATTATTAATATAGAAAAATTTAAATTTTCTATTAGGTTTATCATTATAGTAGGAAAAATCCCAACACAATCCAAACTCTGCTGGTTTAGATTTATCTGTATTCCAAAACCACTTAGTAGGCTTTATAAAGCGAAAACAGACTTCTATAAGCACATCCTTGGGATTTCCTTTCATATAAGGACCAAAATCCACATTCGCGGTGAACTGAACATTTCCACTATATTCAATATTATATTTTCTGTTTTTTACACTATACTCATATTGGTCATTATCTATTTCAGGCCATTTATTATTGTTATTTGCAAACTGTTCATCAAGAACAAACCTATAACCTGGAGTACTTTCTGAAAAATGGGCTTTCAGCTTCTTGTTTTTAAGAAGTATTGATTGGCAAGTTTCAGAAGCCGATAAATTTGAAACAAAAACAAGTATCACGCAAAAATAAAGACATGCTTGTAAGATATTTTTTTTCATTTTGTGTTTTCCTTTTTTAGTTTTACCATGGACAGCCATAGGTTTTTAAAAAGTTTATTCTCATTTTAAGGAATTTTCTTGCATAATGTTCTGAGCTCTTCAGGGGTTCATTACGATTTTTTAGCACGGAAATATGCTTTAAGTACCCACGAAATCCTGAAGATGAACCTCCTAATGCAGTATCAGATGCCAAATCATAGGCGGCCTTAAAATATCCTTTACGACCTTTCTTTGTGAGCTTTTCCCTGTTATTTTTATTAAGGCCGGGAAAGTCTTCAGGAATGGTCAATGTTCGATTCTCGTATCCAGCCTCTTTGTCCCATTGCCTGCATTTTTTTGAGGCTGCACTATTCTCGTATATGCCCTGTTCATAGCACCAGTTTAAACGCTTACGGTCTGCTAGTGAATATGAGGACGCGCTCCGGTTGCCGGCCTTTTCAATACTTGCAACCACAGGTTTGGACTCGATCTTGGTTTTTTTTCTTATTATAAAATTGGCAATGCCTTCGGCAATACGACCTGTTGAATCCTTCACGGTTGCCTCAAGCCAGCCGGCCATGTCATAATCTGTTGCAATCCCGGTAACGGTTCCAGTAAGCCCGTGGTTTGTATGACCGGCCACCACCCCGGAAGATGTATTGAAATCCACTGAAAAAGGTGCCTTGAAGTTTTTCGGCAGTGATACTCTGAAATTTTCCGCCTCCCCGGATTTAAAGTAGCTGGGAAGTGAAATCCGTACTTGGTAAAATCCCACACCGAACCGCGATTCAAGGGTTTTTGTTTTTTTATCAGAGGTTGTGATCTTTGCCACTACTTTCAGCTTTTGGCGTGATTTTAAAGTGGTTTTTTCAAGGCGGATACCCAGGTATTGTTTTTCCTTTGGGCGGGTTTGTGTAATAGAAGTAATACTTTCGCCAGTTTTTGAATCCATTACCGTAATTGTAGCATCTGCCGATTCCACACCATTGGCTAGGGTATAGTAAACATAAATATGAGGCAGTTTATCATTGGTCAGAAAAGACATGTGCTCTTTGCCACCGGGCGTATCTGTTACAACAATTTCCTGTATGGAAACTGCATCAAAAATTTTAAAAGAAGTCGACGCTTGTGTTTTTATGTCCTGATCTTCAAGAAGATAGTGGGTCATTCCTACCTTATACGTACCTGGAGAGAGACTGTCGATTCTGAACCTGAAACTATAGGGTTTGATTATTCCGCCTTCATAGGTTTGTTTTCGTTTTTGCACACCTGGAACCGGATTGTCTTTATCATCATATAGCTGCCAGAATATTTCCGAGGGTTTGGGGTCTCCGTCAAACAGAGGGTGTTCCACATCTGCTGAGAAAGCCACAATATCTCCGGTGCTGACATAATCCTTGAGGGGGGCTCCGTTAACTTCATCTAAAAATGATTTGATCTCAAAATCCGGTAGGGCCAGTTCAATATCTTTCGAGGATTGTCCAAGTTTTTCTTTAACTCCGGAATCGTTTAGTGATTCATTCAGGCCAAATTCAGATAATTTTCCAGCTTCCATCCGTTCTTTTTCTGCATATTTTTTTTCTAACATTTCAGCTTGTTTTTTAGCCTGCTCAGCTATAGAACCTTGTATTTTTTCTAAAGTCGCAAACTGAAAATCTTTTAGTTTCTGGGAAATATGAGGATTTCTTGACCATTGTTCTGCATTTTTATTTACCTGTTGAGCAAGAAGTATCGCTTTCTGTCTGTCCCAGTTCTTCTCAAGGTCATCCTTCATTTCAGTTAATTCTTTAAGTTTTTCCATACGATATTTAGTTATACGGTTCTCCATTACCGTTACTTTTAGTTCATCTTCATGTTTATCTACACCATCTACGTATTCTGAAAATTTTCCGCCAGACCATTGCGATAGTGCAGCTGGCATATTAGCCATATCCTTCACTCCATCCCAAAGTTTTTTAGTTCCTTTTTCTGCAAAATCTACTAAAATATATGATGTATATTTTGAGGTAAACTGAACTTTCTCCAGAGCAGTCAACTTCCTACCTTTTTCTCCTTCAAGTATTTTTAATTCTTTTATTGCAAGGTCTGCATTCTCCATAAATGCATCTCTATAAGTTCTACCTACTTCAGGTATTCCTGTCAATTCAGCTGTTGTTAATCCTACAACTTTTACATATGTTTTTGCAGGATGATCACCTGGTTCTTCTTCATTAACAACCTTTTCAGATACTGAAATCGTTGTCATTGCAATTGATAAGAGTCCGGGTTTCTGGGGTTTCATCTTAGTTTTCAAAAACTCTTTTGGATTTTTCATAGCATTGAGTGCACTTTTAGCTTTTTCGGTAAAATTTCCTTTAGTTTTATTCCAGTCAGTTTTTAAATATTCTTTAATAGCAGCTTTTGATCGTGGGATTCCATCTGCTAAGTCTTTTAATTTCTTTTTTGACCTTGCCTTGATATCATCCACTTTCTGTAGAGATCCCTTTTTGAAATCTTTAACTTTCGCAGCCGCCTTACTTTTTAGTTCATCTATTTTTTCAGCACGATCAGATGGTTTTACATTTATTTTTTTATTGATTTCCTCTCGTCCGATATTGTCAATACCTTCAGCTTTTGTAAGACGTTGTTCCCATTCTTTAGCTTTTTTCCCGAATACATCTCTTTCCTCAACAGAAAGACCAGAATTTTTCGACTGCTCCTTTAATTTATTAATCCTATTATTAATCTTATTTTTTTCTTTCGCAGCAATTTTTTCAGATTCATCCATCGCTTCAATAGTAAGTTCACGGCAGGCTTCACGAACAGCTTTCATCTTTTTATTATCATTAATATGATGAGCTTCAATATATTCTCCCTGTTTTACATCCTTCAGCATTTCATCCATCTCATCAACAGTAAAACTATGACCAGTTTTCTTGTATGCACGATCTAGTGCCGCTTGTTTCTGTTCTGTACTGAGAATTGAGGATGCTTTCTTTGTTCCTTTTAGCATTAATTGAGTTGCATTACGATCTTTTCGAAGGCTTGGCGCCGTCATACCAAATCCTTTAGTTGCTTTGTTTGCATGATCATTGCTTAACATTGAGTCCTTTAGTGGAGATTTTTGGAGCTCTTTATGCTGAGATACATAGGTTTCGTCATTGGTAAAACGTTCTTTAATATCTTTGCTAAATTCCGGATCAGAATGTTGTTTTAAAGGAATTTCCTTATTGACTGTTACCTCAGTTGCCTTATAATCTGTATAGTGCCCAGTATCATCAGCCTTGATTCCATATTTGCTATATTCTTCTGTCAGTTTCTTAGTAGCTTCAGGAGATCCCCCGAAATCCTGGTCGGCATCATAAACGCGACTTTCAGGATTAACAACATTATCGCTTGGATCACCTAGGAGAAGTGGTGTACCAAGGGTCTCTTGTATGTGTTGTCCGGGAGAGAGTCCTTTGTTTACTTTGCGCACAACTGAGTTATTGAATTTCTGCCTAGCTATAGCAGCTTCCAGAGTTTCTTTTTTCCACTGCTTAGTTTTGGCTTTGATAAGTTGATGCTGCTGAGATGGATCAGTAATGTGTTTTTGGATAAAATCAATCTGTTTCTCTCGCTCCAACCTTAAACCTTCTATTTCAAGACTTGCCTTCTGCCACTTCTGAAAGTTTTCCTGGACAACAGCATCATTATCAGCGAAAAGAAAACCTGACAGTCCCAAAAAAAGTAGTATAAAAATCGTTAACAAGGACTTAATAATAAATCTGAAATTCATTGTTTAGCCCCCTTTGTCCATAAATCGAGAAGATATGCAGCCATCTTTTTATCGTTCACTGGCGATTGTTCATTTTTAGAGACTTTTTCAAGAATTTTTTCAGCTTCGGACTGTTTACCTGATTTCCTCAGCAAAAGAGCCAAAGCGATTTTGGCATAAGGTGAAGCTTTTTTTTCTTTTATCATCCATTTGAAAAATCTTATTCCACGCTTGAGTTGAGGCTCTTTTGCGTAACTGTGAACCATTATTTGGATTAAACCTTTTGAAAGTTTTTTAGAATTAATTTTTGCTGCCTTCTCCAAATAAATTACAGCATTGACATGTTCACCAATTCGAGAATAACAGGTGCCGAGTAAGGATTGCGCCTCAAAGGAATTAGGATTAAGTTTAATTGCATTTTGAAGAGGATCTAATGCCAAAACAACACCCTCTACTTCAATTTCGGAGTAAATTTTTCCAAGTAATAGCCAATAAACCCATTCTGCCGGGTTCAATTTAGTCGCTGAAGAAGCATACAGCAAAGCCAGTTCAAAAGCATCCCAGTCGTTATTTTTTTTGGAGTAGACATAAAGTTCAATTGCATATTTAAAGCGTATTGCAGCAAGTTCTTTTGCATTATCCTCCGTCGGGTCCACTTTTAATTTTTCTACTGCAGTTTTTTCATCGCTGAAAAAATTAATTTGATTAAAACTTTGTGAATCATCAGCTGTGGAATTATAGGCAATTAAAATAATAAATAAAATTAAATATATGTATAGATGCTTTTTCATAAATATATTAATCCAAGACTTCTCCATTAATTTTATCTTTCGTGGATTCAACAATATCATTATACTCCTTCTGTAAATTTTCATCCCAATTTGGATCTGCTGAATTAATAAAATCAACAACTAATTTCTGTTTATCGACAAGATAAATTAACTTTTCAAACTGATTATTATTATTCGCCAGATCATTTTTTTTTTGTA